>JBJTSS010000173.1:0-12893 GCA_046079785.1 Bacteroidota bacterium | reverse complement strand
AAACGGAGTGCTGATCTACGTGGCCACCAGCGATCGCAAAGTGAGCATCCTGGGGGATGAAGGCATCCATCAAAAGGTAACGGACCAATTTTGGAACCAAGAGCTGGCAACCTTGGTCCGGGAATTTGGTCGAGGAGCCTTTCTTCAGGGCATGGAACAGGTCATTGCAGAGGTTGGAACCAAACTCAAAACCCACTTTCCCATCGGTGATCAGGACCGCAACGAACTTACCAATGAAATTAGCCTCGGTTAATCCCCGGGGGTTGCGCCCTGGGTTGTCTTGGTTGTTTTTGATGACCCTGTGGGTTCATTCAATCTTGGCCTTGAACACGGCCCTGGCCCAAATCCCGGATGCTCCTAGGCCTGCTCGACTCTGCAACGATTTGAGCGGCACCCTCCAACCCCACCAAATTCAAGAATTGGAGCAATCCTTGGTGGCTTTTGACCGGGAAACCTCCGTTCAAATTTGTTTGGTCGTGGTTGCGGACCTTGGTGGGCTTGAGGTTTCGGATTATGCCACCCGGCTTTTTGAAAAATGGGGTATTGGACGTGGGAAACAAGACGATGGGCTACTGCTCCTCCTGGCTCTCGAGGAACGAAAAATCCGCATTGAACCCGGCTATGGACTGGAATCGGTGGTCACCGACGCCTTGTCAAGACGGATCATTGAACAAAATATCGTCCCGGCGCTCCGCCAAGAAGGGGTCGTTGCGGGCCTCAAGGCCGGTTCTGAAGCCCTCATGAGCCTGGTTCGGGGGGATTACCAAGACCAAACCGCGAGGACAGCCCCTGAAAACGAGGATTCGGTCGGTGGTTCTACTGTTTTTTGGATTCTACTAGCGGTTTTTTTTCTTATCATCCTTGGTCGGGGTGGGGGCCGTGGGGGCGGTGGGCGCCGCCGGGTGATCGGTCGCAACGGAACCGATGACATGAGTGGACCCTTGTGGTTCCCGGGTGGTGGCTTTGGTTGGGGAGGCGGCGGTTGGGGAGGCGGCGGCCTTGGAGGCGGCGGTTTTGGAGGATTTGGCGGGGGTATGTCCGGTGGGGGGGGTGCCAGCGGAAGCTGGTGATTCAAGCAGGAGCCGACAAGGCAAGCAAAAATGCGGAATTAGGCCGTATATTGGCCCTTTATCCATTTTTGCCTTCGTTCAAAACATCCAATTCAAGCCCTTTCCAATGACATTCTCTCGCTTTTGGGGACTTACCCTGGGCCTAGCCCTGACAGGTTTGACCGTTCTTGGTTCCGTTGTTTTTGCTCAACCCATGACGCTGGAAGTGGGTGCTAGTACCCAAACCAAATGGGATAATAGCCAAACCCACATTCTGGGCAAATTCCGGGAAACCTACTTGGTCTTAGGACCGGTAGGCGCCGGTGGTTTTCAAATGGTGCATTTTGACAAAAGTCTACTCCCCCTCAAAACGGTCGCAGGATCCTTCTCCAAGGACCAAAAGCTAACCCATCGCCTCCAAGAAGCTTGGCTGTTGGACGATAGGATTGTCGTTTTGACCCATTGTTACAACAAGGCCATTCAACAAGACCAATACAATCTTTGGCATTTGTCGGTGGACGGGGAAGTCCTCAAAGGGCCCGTTGAAGTTCATCGCGCCAACGGGAACGGCAAGTCGGTCGATGCCAATGCTCGCCCCCTGGTTGGAGCTTCTTTGGATGCCAACCGACTCTTTGTTTTGGTCAATACCAAAGCCACTTTTGGTCAGGAAATTAGCGGTGTAATTTGCCGTCTCTACGATACCGAATTGGAATTGTTATCGCAGCGTATTTTGAACTTTCCGGTCCAAAACCAAAGCGCCCGCATCAAGGCCGCTACCTTCCGTGATGGCTCCGAAGGTCTTTTGACCTTGGACCTCCAAACCATCGCCAAAAACAACACCAAAACCGGATCAAACAGCACAGGTACCTTGCAATTATGGCAGATTTCCCTGGGCCGCAACCAATGGACCCAACTTCCTATTGCATCCGATGAATTACCCTACGTTCACGGTGTTCGGGCCGCTTGGTCAACGATAACACCCGCCATGCCGGTCATTGCTTCGGCCTTGAGCCTAAGCCCCAAAAGCGGGACCCAGAACATCCTGGTTCAAAAATTCAACGGAAAAGACACCGTGCCTGTTCACCGCTACGCCTACGATATCCCTGTTGGTTTCCGCAAATCCGCTGAAACCAATAACCGCAAATTCAAAGACACCGGCAACCCCAAGCGGGCCCTCAAGGAAGTCATGGACCTCCAAATGCTTGTTGCCGAATTGGACAAAGACCGTTTCACCCTCCATGCCAACATTGAACGCAGTAATCGGGAAATTCCTGCAGGGGTCGCTACCGACGAAGTAGCAGAGGACAAAGTCATTGTAACACAGTACAATCAGGGCGGCCTCATGATCAACGGATCTTGGTCCAAAGGCCTTCAAGAATCCTACGAAGTAGCGATGGACCAAATTGTTGTGCCCAAAGACTTTCCTCGTCCCAACGGGGTCGCCGCTATGGTACATCCCGATCACAATGTGATGATATACAACGAATTACCCGCCAATCTTCAGGCCCGTGGCAAAGATTTTAAGCGTACAGGGCTCAACAACGAAAACCACAAGGAAAGCCGTAGCACCTTGCTGTACATCGATGGCAACGGACGCTACAATTACCACCAACTCTTTGCCAACCCAACCGACCAAGGGAAGGTTTATCCGTATTCATTGTATCGCGAATCCTCCTTTGCCTACTTGTTGTTAGGGACCGATACCAAAGGCCGGATGAGAATGGTTCGCGCTTCCTACTAAGGGGGCCATTCGTCTCTAGGGACGCCAAACCGTATTTGCACCAGTCCCCAACCGGGACAAGGCATGAGCCCACAGGGTCATGGAAGGACCCGCTGTGTATTGGAGACGAACCCACGAACGAACCGCTCGTTCGTTGAGGAGTCCCCTTTGTCGAGGTAGAGCCCCCAAATCAAAAACTGCCTCATTCGCTGATTTTTGGCCATCGCGGTAGGAGAGCCAGGATCTTCGGCTGGCCATGAGCAGCCATGGCAAGGCCCAGGGCCGGAGGTCTTGCCGAAGCCAAGGACGAGCCAAAACCTGCAATACCAGTAGAGCGCAACCCGTGAGCAGGTTGATGGCTCGCATTCCACGCCGAAACGATGGTGCCGGCCACGGCATCGCCTCATGGTTAACCGCGGCGTCTTCGGTCCAAATCACATCACCCGCTCCAACCAATACATCCAGGCCATTGGGCAAAAATTTAAATGCAGCAACTTGCCCTGCCAGACCCTCCATGGTCGAGATCAAATCCTGGTAACTCAGGGACCGGGCATCCAAGACCACCTCGTGTGGCCGAAGACCCTGGACCAGGGCATGCCATTGTTGGCGTGATGCCAAAGCCCCAGCTTCCTCCGCATCGGGCGACACGACGCCCAGCCATCGCAAACCCGGAATACCCTGCATGAGGGATCGGGCCAGATTCAAAGGGCTTTCGGAACCGTAACCCACCACGCGACGCTCCCCAGCATCGGTTTCGCTGGGTTGGCTACCCCCAAGAAGGGTTCGAATCAAGCCTTTGAGTGCCAAAGAAAAAAGCAAACACAGGGCGGCACCTGCCAAGATAATTCCCCTCGAAAACCTCCATTCCGTAGGAAGGAAAGCATAAACAAACCCGATCAAAAGCGATCCCATTAGCATACCCCGAACAAGCCGATGCGGTCGGTATGGCTTTTCGTACGCCCCGTTCACCACCGAAGACAAAACCCAAAGAAGCACATAAACGGGTAGAACCCTGTAGCGAAACTCATCCGGATAAACCAAGCCTTCCCCTGTCTTGACGGATTGTTCCCAAAAGGTCGTTAATCCCAACATAATCCAACCAAATCCAACCAAATCCAACATCGGGTGAAAGATCCAATCGGACCAACGACGCAACAACGCCAAAGCCGCACGTCCTGCAATACCGCATCTTAACAACAAGTGCAGCCAAAAAAATCGGGTTCGATCGTAGTACCGCTCCGCAAAAGTGATCATGGCACCATAAAACAAGCGGACATAACGCATGGATTGTTTTTGGGTGCTTTCGCCCTTGAAATGCACAATCTGGGTTTGGGCAAAATACAGGTTGCTATAACCCGCCTTAACGATACGATAGGACCAATCTATATCCTCACCGTACATAAAGTAACGCTCATCCAACCAACCGATTTGAGCTGCTACCGAAGCCCTAACCCACATATAAGCCCCGGCCAAAACCGAAACCTGGTGATTAACCTGAGGGTCCAAATGGCCCAGATGATAGGCCGAGAAACGAGGATGCCTAGGAAACAACGAAGACAGGCCGATCAGCTTGTACAAGGCCGAAACTGGATCCGGGAAGCCCCTTTTGGACTCCTTCAAAAACACCCCGCTTCCATCCAGCATTTTGACCCCCAAGCCCCCGATTTGGGAATCCCCTTCCATAGCCTCCCAACATCGCCACAAGGTATCCTCGGACAATACGGTATCTGGATTTTGCAAAACCGCATAACGGCCGCTCGATTGCTTGAGGGCCCAATTATTAGCCTTGGCAAAACCCAAATTGGTGGTACTGCCGATCCAGTGTATCCAGGGAAAACGCGGCGTTAGGAGGTCGTGGCTGTTATCACCCGAATCGTTATCCACCACAAAGACCTCCACCAAACCCGGTGCCGGATGACCATCCGATGATGGGGCGATGAGGCCTCCGCCGTTTTTTTGGCGGTAGGCTTCCGCAAAATACGCAGCCGAACGTTGCAGCGAATCCAGGGCTACGTAGAGGTAAGCGGGTACCTTGTAATTTACTATAACAACAGAAATCTCCAAAAGCGGTCGGTCAGAACTTAATACAAACTGGTACCCAAACCCACGTGGGTGACACGGATATTTTGATTAGGGGTCCCGATGGATTGCGAAAAACGAACAACATAGGGTCGTCCCCCCATCAAGACCCGGGCTCCGGCACTGTACAACCAACCCCACTGGTTCAGGTTCCCGCCATCCGCCCAAAAATTATTGATAAAATTGTATTCCAAGCCCAAGCCACCAAAAACCCCTACGGCGTCATCACGATCCGCCATACTGCCCCGACCCAAGTTGAATTCGACCAACATCGGCACATTGACCATAAACAGGCTCCCAAAATTGCTCCACTGCAAGGCCAAACCCAAATTGGTTCCCCCACTCAACGACATCAAATCGTTGGGCGACCAAAATGCATAACGGGGGCTGTAATTAATACCCTGCAATAGCAATCCGGAACCCATACTGCTGGAGGTGGGTTGGTACCAATAAACACCTGTTGTCAATTCCTGCATAAACTGGGGGGTGGGGCTCCGATCCATCCGTCGAGGGGCCGAGGATGAACGGGATGAACGGGCATTTCGGCTAGAACCGGCCGCATAGCGGTCGATGGCCCCCCCTTGGCTTGTCCCCTGTGCCCAGGCCAAGGATGGAAGCAGGCCCCAAAACATAACCAACAGGATTCCTCGTGCCAAAAGCCTTTGTGTCATCATGCAGGGGCGTTTTTGATTTATCAAAAGTACAGACCTTTCCTATCTTTACTGCACAAGGCTCATCCCTCACCCTATGCAATTTACCGGCATCCGCGAAATCCATCTCAAATCCCGCAATCTCCGCAAAAGTCTATCCTTTTATCAGGACCTCTGCGGATTTCCGGTGCTATCGTACATCAAGGACAAGCATGCCATTTTTAACGCCGGCTCCAACCTCCTCTATTGCCATCAATTCAAAAGGGACGAAGAATTTCCAGGGGGAAGCGATTCCGAATTCATGAACCAATTTGTATCCATCGAAGCGGCTCCCGCGGAATTTGAGAACAACCTGGACGAATTGCGGGACAGCGAATACAAAATGTTATCCGAAGGCACGTACGACAACAACAAACGATTTTTTCGGATGGAGGACCCGGACGGTAACCTTGTCGAAGTGGTGGAATTCGGCCATTGGGACCTTTAAAATTTTGAGATTTTGAACCACCCACCCCCCCTGATGTATCGCTTGTTACCCTCCAAAGTGGGCCAATGGGTAATTTGCTTTCTGCTTGTATTCAACGGTTTATCGCAGGGCCAAATGCTGGATCCCGTTCGTTGGTCCACCTCGGTGACTCGCGTTAACGACAGTACGGCACGGCTGATCATCGATGCCCAAATTGACGAAGGATGGCATTTGTATTCCCAGTTCATGAAATTTGGACCGGATCAATTTGGACCAGAACCCACCGTTTTTGAAATTCAGGTTCCCCAAGGCATCACCAAATTGGGGGTGGTCCAAGAACTCAGCAAGGCCCAAGAAGAAGCGGCTCCTCTTTTTGATGGACTCGTGGTACGTTCGTTCGAACGCAAAGCCCGCTTTGCCCAGGATGTACGGGTTTACCGCGCCCAATCCCAAATCCAGGGACTCGTCTTTTACATGGCCTGTGATGATCGCCAATGCCTAGCACCGCAAGAGCGGAGCCTGCGTTGGAAATTGGAGGGCTATTCCGAGCTTCAGGCCCCTCCCTCCAACGAAGCGGATACGGTGGTCAGCCAAGACACGGTCGATCAGGCGCCTCCCCAAAACCAAGCCTCGACCCCTAACCCCGCCCAACATAGCGAGGGCAGCGGCTGGCTGGCCTTGTTTTTGGCCGGTTTTGCGGGTGGATTGCTGGCTTTGTTGACTCCCTGCGTTTTCCCCATGATTCCCTTGACGGTTTCTTATTTTACTAAACAGGGAGGAACCAAAAGTCGTACCTGGACCATGGCCTTGGGGTATGGTTTGAGCATCGTTGTGATTTACGTTGCCCTGGGAATGGGGGTCACGTTGATTTTTGGATCGGATGCCCTCAACAACTTAGCCAGCAACATGGTCTTTAACCTGGTCTTCTTTGGGATGCTGGTGGTTTTTGGGTTTTCATTCTTGGGGGCTTTCGAAATTACCCTGCCCTCCTCCTGGACCAACCAAGCCGACCGCCAAGCCGATAAGGGGGGATGGGGTGGTTTATTTTTTATGGCCTTCACCTTGGCCTTGGTTTCTTTTTCCTGCACCGGGCCCATCATCGGGACCCTCTTGGTAGAAGCGGCTGTTCGGGGAGCTTTGCTGGGTCCTGCGGTGGGTATGCTGGGGTTTTCCTTGGCCTTGGCTCTGCCATTTACCCTGTTTGCGGTTTTCCCCAATTGGTTGCAACAATTGCCTCGCTCCGGGTCGTGGATGAATTCGGTCAAAGTCGTTTTGGGATTTTTGGAACTGGCCTTTGCCCTCAAATTCCTCAGCAATGTAGACCTCGCCTACCATTGGGGAATCCTGGACCGTGAGGTTTTTCTGGTGTTATGGATAGGTATTTTTGCTTTGCTTTCGCTTTATCTCCTGGGGTTTGTCCGCTTTGCCCACGATAGCCCCATGAGCCACTTGGGGCTATTCCGCATGACCTTGGCCCTTTTTTCGATTGCTTTTACCCTCTATCTGGTTCCTGGGCTTTGGGGGGCTCCACTGCATGCCGTGAATGCTTTTGTTCCTCCCTTGGCTACCCAGGATTTTGTTATGGGGACCGCGACCACGACCAGCCCCGAAGCGGGATCGGAACAAGCAACCCGCAAATACAGCGATATTCTGCACGCCCCACACAACCTTCCTTCCTTCTTTGATTACGAAGAAGGAATGAACTATGCGCGTTCGGTCAACAAACCCGTGATGCTGGATTTTACAGGGCACAGTTGCGTTAATTGCCGCAAAATGGAAGCCTCGGTTTGGGTTCTTCCCGACATTTTGGAACGCCTGCGCAACGATGTCGTTTTGATCTCGTTGTACGTGGATGACAAAACCCCTCTACCCCCAAACGAACACTATCAATCCACGTTTAGCGGGCAAACCATACGCCAACTGGGGGCGCGATGCAGCGATTTGCAAGCGACCCTCTTCCAAACCAATTCACAACCATATTACGTGTTGTTGGATCACCAGGGTCGTCCTTTGGGCCCAGCGGCCTCGTACGATCCTGACCCGGATGTTTTTCGGCGCTTTTTGGATGAGGGCCTGCGCAAATTCCGACCATGAACCGGGAACCAGCCCCCCAAGCCGCTCTTGAGGCCCTGATGGGCCAAGAACTGGAGCAGATGCAGCGTATGCATCAGTCTTTTGTTACGGACCAAGACCTGCATCATAAAATCCTTCAAGGTGCTGCTCACCTGGCCCAAGCCCTGCGTCATCATGCCAAAATTCTGTGTTGCGGAAACGGCGGGAGCATGAGCGATGCCATGCATTTGGCCGAAGAGCTTAGCGGGAAATTTCGAAACAACCGGCCAGCCTTGGCGGCCTTGGCCTTGAGTGACCCTGGATTTTTGACCTGCGCTGCCAACGATTTTGGATACGAGGCGGTCTTTGAGCGAGGTGTCGAAGCGCTGGGCAGACCGGGGGATGTTTTGGTGGCGATTTCGACATCCGGACGTTCGCCCAATGTGTTACGGGCATGCCGCAAAGCACGAGACTTGGGCTTGGTGGTGATTGGATTAAGCGCCGAACAAGGCGGAGAATTGGCTCAAGTCAGCGACCTATGCCTCAACGTACGGAGCGAAGGCTATGCCGACCGGGTTCAAGAAATGCATATTCGGATTATTCACCTTTGGTTGGCGCTTCTGGAACAAGACCTTTTTGGGATTTGAGGTATCGTTCGTAACGGTATCGGTTGATAATCAAAACCCTTCCCGCTTCAAATAGATTTTCGTCCCTACCCAAATGGTTGTAGGCTTGGAGCTTACTCAATGGCAATCCCATTCTCTCGGCCACCGATAGGGGACTATCCCCGGCTTGGGTGACCACGATCCATCCTTCCTTTTCGGCTTCGGGGCTGTAGACAACGATAGAAGGCGGCTCCTCCCGAGGCGGCTCCTCCCGAGGCGATTCGACAACGAGCGACTCGACCAGGGTATCCAGGCGATGCAATGCCAAACGCTCAATGAGTCCAATCAAGCGGACGGGGTACGCCGTATCGGTGGCATAACCTGCTTTCTTGAGACCCAAGGCCCAGCCTCGGTAATCGGTCACGGCCAGACTATCAAACAAAAAGCGATAGCGGGCCTTTCCCAAAAAGCGAATTCGATCGGCATAAGACGAATCGGCATGCGGATAAACCCGAAAACAATCCATAGGACGATCATCGTCCACATGCATCGAATCACCACGCCAGCCCATACCGCATTTGATGCCAAAATGATTGTTCCCTTTCGTCGCCAAAGGGCTGGTACCGGCCGCGGATTCCAACAAGCCCTGCGCCAGGGTGATGCTAGCGGGAATGCGGTGCACGCGCATTTGGCTCACGGCCAAATCACGGTAGGTTTCGATATAATGTTTTTGGAGGGAATCCAAGGATTGAGCCTCAACCGATGGCCGAAGGGCCAAAAACCCCCAAGCAATCCCAAAAACCACGCTTGGGCTGTACAGGTTTTTATTGAACCAAGGTTCCAATTTCTTCGCCTTCGATGACCCTCAAAAGGTTCCCGGAACGGTTCATATCAAAGACGATGATCGGCAAACGGTTTTCTTGGCACAAGGCAAAGGCCGTCATATCCATCACCTGCAGGTTTCCAATCAAAGCTTCGCTGTATTGAAGGGTTTGATAACGCACCGCATCGCTATGCTTTTCGGGATCTTTGTCGTAAATGCCATCAACCCGCGTTCCCTTGAGGATAACATCGGCGTGGATTTCGACCGCTCTCAGCGACGCTGCCGTATCGGTTGTAAAATAGGGATTCCCCGTGCCTGCGCCAAAAATTACGACCCGGCCCTTTTCGAGATGCCGAACCGCTCTGCGCCGAATAAAGGGCTCGGCAATTTGTTCCATTTTGATGGCGGACTGCAAGCGGGTACTAATTCCCTTCTTTTCGAGGGCGGCCTGAAGGGCCATGCTGTTAATCATGGTGGCCAGCATCCCCATATAATCTCCTTGGGCGCGTTCCATGCCACCCGATTCGGCTTGCACTCCTCTAAAAATATTTCCTCCACCGACCACCACGGCAATTTGAACCCCGCGCTGAACCGCGGTTTCAATTTCGGAAGCGTAACGATCCAAGACGGACTGATCAATACCAAACTGCTGGGCCCCCATGAGGGCTTCTCCACTGAGTTTGAGCAAGACCCGCTTGTACTTCACGGCCTAACGATTTAGGCGCCAATCGCCACCCGATGAAAGACCTTAACGGTCAAACCCGCCTGGACTTTCTGAAGCATCTGGGCGATGGTGACCGCATTGTCCTTAACAAAGGCTTGGTTGAGCAGGGTTTGGTCTTGGTAAAATTTGTTCAGTTTGCCCATCGCGATTTTTTCTAAAATGGCTTCTGGCTTTCCTTCGGCGCGGGCTTGTTCCTTGCCGATTTCAATTTCTTTTTGGATCAACGACGGATCAACATCGTCTTTGTCCAAGGCGATGGGGCTCATGGCCGCAATTTGCATCGCCACATCTTTGCCGGCCAAGGTAACGTCTTCGTTGAGCCCTTGATTCAAGGCTACCAAAACGCCCAATTTGCCGTTGCTGTGTATATAGGTAACAACGCCTTCGCCATCCAAGACCTCAACGCGGTTCACGCCAATTTTCTCTCCGATTTTGCCGGTGTATTCCACCAAAAGATCGGAAACAACCACACCACCCATGCTTGTTGGAAGGAGGGCATCGGTCGAACCCAAACCATGGGCCATACAATGCTCCGCCAATTGGCGAGCAAGGGAAGTAAAGTCTTCGTTTTTGGCTACGAAGTCCGTTTCACAATTGAGTTCCAACAACAAACCGCGGGTTTGGGTTTCGTTGGTCAAAGCCACCACTACCCCTTCGTTGGCTTGACGGTCAGCACGGCTAGCGGATACTTTTTGGCCTTTTTTGCGGAGGATAACGACCGCTTCTTCAAAATCACCGTTGGCTTCGGTCAATGCCTTTTTGCAATCCATCATGCCGGCTCCGGTTTGCATACGGAGTTTGTTCACATCGGCGGCGGTAATATTCATAAAAATAGGTTTAGTTCTCTTCGGAAGCTTCAGAGCTAGCGTCGGCTTCTGCTTCAGCAGGGGCTTCTGCTTCGGTAACAACGGGCGCGGCGGCGACAACGGCCTCATCTGCAGCGGCCTCAGCGGCTACTGTTTCGGTTTCCTCGGCACTGTCTTTGTCGTACTTCCTTTCCTCCAGACCCTGAGCTACGGCATTCATAATGGCCCTCGTTATCAAAGCGATGGATTTGGTTGCATCGTCGTTGGCTGGGATTGGAAAATCCACTTGGGTAGGATCCGAATTGGTATCCACCATGGCGAACGTAGGAATATTCAACTTTTGGGCCTCTTTGACCGCGATATGCTCGTTCTTGATGTCCACAATGTAAAGGGCGGCTGGAAGACGGTTCAACTCCTCGATACCTCCCAAAACACGCTGCAATTTCTCTTTTTCGCGGGATATCATCAAGCGCTCCTTTTTGGAAAGGGTTGCCATCGTTCCGTTCTGCTCCATCTTGTCAATGTTGGACATCTTTTTGATGGACTTGCGGACGGTCGCAAAATTGGTAAGCATTCCACCCAACCAACGCTCGGTAACATAGGGCATGTTGAGACGCTGAGCTTCGGACTCGATGATTTCTTTGGCCTGTTTTTTGGTCGCCACAAAAAGCACCTTGCGCCCGGAGCGAACGATGGAGCGGATGGCGTTGGAGGCTTCTTCGAGTTTGGATTGGGTTTGGTTCAGATCGATCAAATGAATATCGTTCTTCTCCATGAAGATGTAGGGAGCCATCTTGGGATGCCACTTGCGCTTGAGGTGTCCAAAGTGAACGCCTGCATCCAACATTTCTTGCTGAGTAACTTGTGCCATGGTCTTTCCTCCGATTATCGCTTGCTGAATTGGAAACGACGACGGGCTTTCCGGCGTCCGAACTTCTTACGCTCCACCATACGGGGATCCCTGGTCAATAGCTTTTCGGCTTTGAGCGGGGCGTGGAAATCGGGGTTCAGTTCATTGAGAGCGCGCGCCAAGGCCAACAACAAGGCGTCGGCTTGTCCGGAGACACCACCACCGCTAAGATTGGCTTTGACATCGTATTGACCCAAGGTTTGGGTCGCGGAAAAGGCCTTGTTGACCTTTTGCTGGAGGGTTTCCAGCGGAAAATATTCGTTGTAGGGACGGCCGTTGACCGTGATGCTACCGCTCCCTGGGGTCAAATAAACCCGGGCGACGGCGGTTTTTCTCCTACCAATGGTGTTGGTCTGGGACATGAATTAAAAGGTTAGATTTTCGGGATTCTGAGCACCGTGCGGGTGTTCGGCACCGGCATAGACATGCAGATGGCGAAACATCTCGCGACCCAGCCGGTTTTTGGGGAGCATGCCACGAACAGCTTTCTCCAGCACGTAGGTTGGGCGGCGTTTCATCAGATCCTTGGCCGTCTCCAGGCGCTTACCGCCGGGATAACCGGAGTAAAAGAAATAATCCTTTACCCCCATTTTTTGGCCCGAAAACCTCACCTTGTCTGCGTTGATGACAATGATATTGTCCCCGCAGTCTACGTGTGGGGTGTAGCTGGGCTTGTGCTTGCCCCGAAGAACGGAAGCAATGCCGGTAGCCAGGCGTCCCACAATCTCTGAGTTGGCGTCAACGACGTACCACTTCTTCACAACCGTCTGACGGTTGGCAGAGACAGTTTTGAAACTTAACGTATCCACTTATTTGAATTGAAAAACGATTCAAATGATCCTTGGAGTGGGCGGAAAGACCCCTTGTGGGGACCCTCTGCTTTCAAAGGACCGCAAATATACAAGATCAAGCCCCGTTTTCACCCCCCATTCGTTGCTTTTTGGGGAAGGCAAAGAAAATGGCCTCCAACTTAGGCTTTGAAGGGGACCCTCTCGGCAATGGATTTGGC
>JBJTSS010000172.1:0-5435 GCA_046079785.1 Bacteroidota bacterium | reverse complement strand
GCTTTGCGCGCCGTTTTCCCAGCAAAGTCAATTTGATTGAATACAACAGTGTAGGCGACGATAGCCTAAGGCAAGCCCACCCATCGGCCATTGCCGCCTATACCGAGGCCTTGGAGGCGGCGGGCATTACCTGCAGTTTTCGGCGTAGTCGTGGAAGGGATATTGACGCCGCCTGCGGTCAATTGGCCAACAAAGGCGAAATCGCGAGCGTTTAGTGCTTTAGGGTTTTTGGGAATCGGTTGCCGTGCCACGCGGTATGGGCGATCCGTGGGGATCCACATCGGGGAAGCCCAGGCGCTGGTCAATTTGATCCAAAAATTCTTGGGGGAGTATGTGTTCGTCTTTTTCGGCCAACCAATGCAATTGATGGGGTTCAAAGCCTTGTTTTTGGGCCAAATAACTTTCCCAAAGCCGGTGGGCCCTTACCATATGCAAGGCTTTTTGGAGACCGGTTGCGGTAAGGCTCGATAGGGATTTGTCCTTGGGGTCGGCAAGAATCCATCCTTTGTTACGGCAATAAAGCAAGGCAAGATAAAGGGTGGTCGAGGGCCAGCCCAATTCGTTTTGGATTTGTTGGATGGTATGTTTTGGGTTACGGTGCAGGGCTTTGATAAAATCTTCGGCCCAATGTTGCCAAACACGAAGGGCTTTGCGCAAGCGTTGTGGCCACAATCCCCTTTGGGGATGAGCCACCAAGACCAAAAGGTAGAGAAGGGTGGCGGTCAGGGTGATGGCCGGACCGGGTGCGGTATCCCAGTAAACCGAGGCCATAAGGCCGCTGGCTGCACTAAAGGCCCCCAAACCCATGGCCCAAAGCAGGACCCTTTGGAGTTTATGGCTCATGATGAGGGCGGTGGAAGCGGGCACAATGAGCATGGATACCACCAAAATAACTCCCACCGATTGCAAGGAGGCCACCACCGTTAGGCTAAGCATCCAAACAGTGAAATAATGCAAAACGCGGGTGGGGATCCCCATGGTTTGTGCAACATCGGCTTGAAATGCGGAGGCAAAGAAATAAGGTAAAAATACCCAAACACAAAAAACATCAAAGACCAAAACCAGGGCAGACAATACCAGGTCCTCTCGTCCAATTCCTAACACATTTCCAAACAAAAAGTCTTTCATGTCCAAGTGTACCCCTTCGCGGCGAGTTAAGGTAGAGATTCCCACAACCCCCAAAGCGAACATGGCTGAGAATACAATTCCGATGGCGGCGTCGTTTCGTGCGCCACCTCGATTTTGAAGCCAGGCAATCAGCACGGCTGCAAATAAGCCGGCCATGACCGAGCCCACAAAAAAGGCGAGTAAACTATGGCCCGCTATCATAAAACCAACCACAACCCCCGGAAGGATAGCGTGGGAGAGCGCATCACCAATCAAGGCCATGTTGCGCAATACCATAAAACACCCCAAAAGAGCGCAGGCGGTGCCGGCCATTACGGCCGCTAAAAGCGCCCTTTGAAAATAGGGCTGCTGGAGGTAGTCCCACAGGGTCCAGGTGGTTTCTAGGGCTTCCATAGCGGCGTTTGTTGCGGTATCAGCGTTTGTTGCGGTATAGGGCAGCGTCTGCATAGCCGGCATCCACTCCCGAAAAGGCTTGGAGCAAGTTGGATTCAACCAGGATCTGTTCCGGCGGTCCCTGGGCGATGAGTCGTTGGTTAATGAGGAGCACCTGATCAAAGTAGGCGTTTGCCCTTTGGAGGTCGTGGTGTATCATGAGCACCAAGCCTCCTTGATCGCGGGTAAATCGTCGAAGTATTTCGACAATTTTGGCTTCGGTGGCGGCATCCACCCCAACGAAGGGTTCATCCAGCAAGAGGGTTTCGGCTTGTTGGGCGAGGGCCCGGGCCAGGAAGACCCTTTGTTGCTGTCCTCCGGACAGTTGGTTAAGCGGACGATGACGCAGGCCCTCCAGTTCCAGGGCTTCAAGGGCTTCCTGGACGGACCGCAGGTCCGCGCGACCCAAGGGTCGCCCGGGCCCCCGCCACGGCAATCGTCCCATTTGAACGATGTCTTGGACGGTGGCCGGAAAGTCCCAGTCCACCATGCCTTTTTGGGGAACATAGGCGATGCGTCTCCGCGAAGCTTGCACCCGCCCTTGCCGGTAGTCAATTTCTCCATGGTCGGGCTCGTTCAAGCCCAGAATCGCCTTGAATAAGGTGGACTTTCCGGCCCCGTTGGGACCCAATATCCCATAACACAACCCCCCGTTGAATTCCGCCGAAAAGGCATTCAAGACCGACTTGCGATCGTACGTTACACTGAGGTCTTGAACCCGTAATCGCGGACCCTTATCGAGCATGTTGGGGCCCGGGATCACCGCATGAACAGGGCGCGATGACCTCAATGACCAGGCCAGAAAGCCCCCGGCCGGGAGCATTAAGCCCAAAACCCACAGCACCGAAACCGGCTCGTTATCCTTCGATTGGGGCGCTTCGACCAAGTTTCTCCCCAGGGATGCCGCCAAAACCTTCGCGTTGCTGGACAACATACCGGTATAGGAGTCGGCCCCACTTCCTCGAGGCCCCATACTGTCTGCGTAGAGCGCCGGCCCCAGTCGACAACCCGCATCTTGTGCAATTTGTTGTAACATTTTGGGATTTAGGTTTGCTTCCACAAAAACACAGGGCAAATCGTTTTGAAGAACGACTTGTTTCATATGCAAAACATCGGATGTTCGCACATCGGCATCGGTGCTGGTTCCCAACAAAGAAACCACCCGAAAACGGTAGCGGGCCGCAAAATACCTAAAGGCATCGTGGTTGGTGGCCAAGATCCGGAGCTTATCGGGTATCGATTGGAGCAAGGAGTCGCAAGCTTGGTGCAGGGCCCAAAGACGTTGATCATAAGCCGACCAACGCCGGGTTAGACCCGACGAATCACGGGGACACAAAGCCAAGAGGGCTTGGTAAATATTGCGAGCATAAACGCGTCCTAGCAACGGGTCCATCCACGCGTGGGGATCGTAGGATCCGGGATGTTCGGGGTCGTTGAGGGCCACAACCCCATCGCTGGCGGTTACTTTTTGGGCCTTGCTTGCGGCTTGTGTAATGAGTTTATCCAGCCAACCCTCCAGATGGAGACCGTTTTGGACGATTAAATCAGCTTCGGCTAGAATTTTGGTATCGTTTGGAACCGCATCGTAACGGTGGGGGTCCGAACCCTGGGGAAGCAAGGAAATCACGACCGCTGAGGGCCCCGCGATTTGGTGGGTGATATCGGCCAAAAATCCGGTCGTTGCTACGACCCGAGGACGACGACCTTGGACCGCGTCGACGGGCACACCCGCCTTGACCGGCTCGATGGGCAAGGCGTTTACGATTCGAGGTTGCCCCACCCATAGTACAAGACCCCAAACCAAGAACCAATCCGGTCGGGGCCGAAACCTCAAAAGCGAACGAAAAGCCATCATAACAACAAGACCCAAAGGTAATTTAGTTGTGTCTAAAAAAATACCCCTCCCCAAACCAAGCCAAAATTTGGTTAAAAAGGGCGGTGGGATCTCAGCGGTTTATTCAAAACTAAACTTAGAATGAACAATGGAACGCATTAAGTGCGTTTAATTTTGGAGCGTTTAGACGGCCTATCCCACGACCCTGCCCATGAATCGCCGCGATTGGATACAAAAGACCCTGCTCGGGCTCACCGGGTTGGTGTTTGTTCCGCGCTTTGCGGGGCTTTTAAAGGCCCAGGACGCCGCCCCAACTGAATCTTTACCCCCTTTGTTTAACTCTTCCAAACCCAACAACGCCATGTCTTTTGAACTTCCCACCCTTCCCTACGCCTACCATGCTCTCGAGCCACATTTTGATGCCATGACGATGGAAATACATCATTCCAAGCACCACGCCGCCTACGTTAACAACCTCAATGCGGCTTTGACCGGCACTCCACACGCCGATCGCTCATTGGAGGAATTGATGGTGATGATTTCTACACTGCCTGTGGCCGTTCGCAACAACGGAGGTGGGCACTACAATCACTCATTGTTCTGGAAAATCCTGACCCCCCAAGCCGGTACAAGCCCATCCGAGCCCCTGATGGCGGCAATCCAAAAGAGCTTTGGTACCATGGAAGCTCTAAAAGAACAATTTTCCAAAGCCGCGATGTCCAGGTTTGGAAGCGGTTGGGCTTGGTTGTGTTACAGGGATGGCGCGCTGCATTTGTGTTCCACCGCTAACCAAGACAACCCACTAATGGACACCGAAAAACAAAACGGATGTGGGGGCTTCCCACTGCTGGGTTTGGATGTTTGGGAGCATTCGTATTACCTGAAATTCCAGAACCGCAGAGCGGACTACGTGAATGCTTTTTGGAATGTCTTGAATTGGGATGAGGTCTCATCCCGCTTTGCTCAAGCGAGCCGTTAAGCGCGGTGCTGCCCCTCTGTTAGCGCAGGGTAAAGCGGAATGGCAGGTTGTACTGAACCCGAACCGGCATACCGCGTTGTTTACCTGCTCTCCACTGGGGCATAGCTTTGACCACCCGGACGGCCTCTTCGTCACAACCCCCGCCGATACCGCGCAGTACTTGAACTTTGTCAATCCGTCCGCGCTCATCCACCACAAAAGTGACAACCACGATCCCTTGCAAACCATTTTCTCGGGCTAAAGGTGGGTATTTGGTGTTTTCGGCCATGAATTTGAGCAATTCCTGATCACCACCCGGGAAGGAAGGCATTTCTTCAACCACGGTAAAGATTTCGGGCTCGGAGGCCACTTCTTCCTCCATCTCAACCACCGGAACCTCAATGCGGGTTTCTTGGGTTACTTCGGTAGAAGCGATTTCGTCTTCTTCAATCACCTCCTCGTCGGCAACAACCTCCAAGGTTGGTGGTGGCGGCGGCGGTGGCGGGGTTACCTTTTGTTCGGTTTGGGGAATTTCCATCTCGGTAAGGTCCTCCATTTGAAGGGTACCGAGGCTGGCGGCTTCGCCATCTCCCTCGCGCCAATTGAAGGCGTAAAGGGTGCCGGCCAGGGCTACACAAAGCCCGATCTGAAAAAACAGAGTCCTTTGAAGATTAAGGTCTGCCTTGGGGTTTTTCTTGAGTTCCATAAGCTTTCCACAAAGAACGCAAATTTTGAACAAACTTGTTTTGCGTAATCATTAATCAGGGCGGCTCCAAGCGCAGAGTCTTCGTAGGGAATCGGATTTATTCCCAAAAGCGGGGCTATCGTCCGCCCCGGCCGACCTTAACCAGACGCTCAAAAACAAAGAGACCCACAGAAATCCCCACGATATCGGCCACGTAATCGTCCACACCGGCACTGCGTTCCCAAAGCAAGAAACCCTGCACCAATTCCAAAATCACCGCCCAAAGCACCCCCAGGATGACGACTGCAAACCCCCGATAGAAACGAAGTGCAGGCCAATGGGCTTGTTTGTACAGGCCTTGGGCGGTCAAAAAAGCCCAAAAGCCAAATAAAGAGACA
>JBJTSS010000171.1:0-3166 GCA_046079785.1 Bacteroidota bacterium | reverse complement strand
CTGACCCCACCCCCGGCCTTCCCGGTTCGAAGCCTGTCCGATTTGGCGAACGGGTTCCAAACCTAACCTTGGCTGGGGGGCCGTTTGGCTATAAATTGCGGCATGCCTACGACGGACGAACCCTTGGTCATCTTGGTGGATCGCGAAGACCGTGAAATTGGTTTGGCATCCAAAACCGAGGCCCACCAAAAAGCCTTGTTGCACCGAGCTTTTTCGGTTTTTGTTTTTAACGGCGTGGGGGAACTCCTCCTCCAACAACGCAGCCTCGACAAATACCATTCCGGAGGCTTGTGGACCAATACCTGTTGCAGCCATCCGCTGCCAGGAGAATCGGTCCAAGAGGCGGCCCATCGTCGCCTGCGCGAAGAAATGGGCATGGATTGCCCTTTGGAATCTCCTTTTTGGTTTATCTATCAAACCGCATTCGATAACGGACTGAGCGAACACGAGTTGGATCATGTTTTTGTAGGCTACAGCGATGAAGCGTTTCGCATTGATCCTTCCGAGGTGGCGGCAGCCCTTTGGGTTTCGCTTGCTGATCTCGAGGCGTGGATGGAGCGCCGCCCCGAAGATTTTACGTTTTGGTTCAAACACATTTATCCCCGCTGCGCCGAATACCTTCATAACCGGCCTTCTACGATGGTGTTATGAAAATCACAGGTCCCACCAAAATTCTTGGCCTACTGGTCCTGGTTGCTACCGTTCTTGGGGGGCTATGGGTGGGTTATCGATGGATCACCCCAAGCCCAAGCCCAACCAAACCCCAGGCGCCCCCCGTCTACTTGGCAGGAATCCGGGTGGATACCCTGCACATCGATAGCATGACCATTCAAGAAGGGGATCAGTTATCGGGGCTTTTCGAAGATTTGGGATTGGGGTACCCCGTGGTCTCCTTTTTGGTTAGTCAACCGGACTCGATTTTTAAGCCCCGCCAAATTCGCAGCGGCCAACTTAGCCTGGCGCTTCGGGATAGCAGCGGAGGAAGCCTGCGTTTTTGGTTGTTGATCAAAAACAGGGTTGAAACCCTGGTTCTGGACTTGCGGGATTCCTTGCCTCGTGTTTTTGTTCACCGCAAACCGGTTATAACCCGCTATCGGCCTTTGGTTGGTCGAATAGAGTCCTCCTTATATCAATCGGTCACCGATGCCGGCGCCGGACCAGAACTGGCCATGGCCTTGGCGGCCACCTTCGATTGGACAGTGGATTTTTTTCAATTGCAAAAGGGGGATGGCTACCGGGTTTACTATGTGGAATCCTTGGTGGATAGCCAACCTTATGGTCAAGCCCAAATATTAGCTGCCGAGTTCATGGCATCGGGCAAAACACATACCGCCATCCGTTTTCGCAACCAATTTTTTGATGCCAAGGGCCAAAGCATGAAAAGACGCTACCTCAAGGCGCCTTTGGATTATACCCGCATAAGTTCCGGCTTTTCGACCAGCCGACTTCATCCTGTTTTGCGCTATCTGCGTCCTCATCTGGGCGTTGATTATGCTGCTCCCAAGGGCACCCCGGTAAGGACCGTCGGGGATGGTCAGGTGTTGGAGGCAGGTTACCGTGGGGGCAACGGGAATTTTGTTAAAGTCCAACATTCCAAAGACCATGCCACCGGCTACTTGCACCTTAGCCGAATTGCAACCGGAGTTCGTCGTGGTGGCCGGGTTCGTCAAGGCCAGGTTATTGGCTATGTTGGAAGTACGGGTCTATCGACCGGGCCCCATTTGTGCTTTCGATTTTGGAACCGAGGAGTTCAGGTCAACCCCAAGCGCCTGCAGGGCCCCCAAGCTGAGCCCATGAACCCGGCAGATTTACCGGCCTTTCGACAACTTAGGGACAGCCTCTTGGTTCAGCTACCTCCCTGGTCAAAGAACCAATCACCAGACCTTTGAGCCGTTCTCCCAACGAACTACGCCGATTGGCCTCCCAAACCGCTTTGTACGGGCTCAGTACGGTGGTGGGGCGCCTCCTCAATTACCTGTTGGTCCCCCTGCATACCCGTTTATTTGCTCCTGAGCAATACGGGGTTATCACCGATTTCTACGCCATGGCGGCGCTGTTGGCGGTGGTTTATACCTACGGTATGGAAACGGCATTTTTTCGTTTTGTCAATCGCCAGAACCAAGATCGTCGTGCCGTTTACGCAACTTCTTTTTATGCGGTCTTGGTGAGTTCTGTTATACTAAGTGCGGTGTTATGGTTTAACGCAGAATCCTTGGCGGTGGTCCTTCGGCACCCTGACAAGGCCCACTTTGTCCGTTGGTTTGCTTTGATTTTTGCGTTGGATGCGGTGTCGGCTATTCCTTTCGCCCGCCTCCGCCAAGAAGGCCGAAGCGTATCTTATGTTACCATAAAATTGCTCAATATCCTCGTCCTGGTCGGATTGCAGGTTTATTTTTTGGTTATCCAACCCGCACAAAACCAAGCCTGGGTTATATCGCTGGATAGTGTCGTTCTTAGTAACCTAATCGCCAACGGTTTGACTTTTTTGGTTTTGTTACGGGGTCTCCCGTCTTGGAGCGCCTTTGATTGGCGAGTGCTTCGCCCCATGCTGGCCTATGCTTGGCCCCTGTTGATAGCGGGTTTGGCCGGCATGTTCAACGAAACCTTGGACCGGGTTTTGCTCAAGTATCGGTTGGGGGGAACGGTCTCCCAAGCCCTATGGCAGGTCGGGGTCTATGGAGCGGTGTACAAACTGGCCGTTTTGATGAGCCTCTTCACCCAAGCCTTTCGCATGGGGGCCGAACCCTATTTTTTTGGTCAAAAAACCGCGGGGAACTCGGACAAGCCCCAACCGGCCTACGGAAAGGTTTTTTGGTATTACAGCTTGATTGGTTGGGGTATTTTCCTGGGGGTTACCTTGGGAATGGATGCGGCCAAATTGCTGGTGGGCACGGCCTACCACGAGGGCCTGCCGGTGGTGCCCATCCTCTTATTGGCCAATCTCTGTCTGGGCTGGTATTACAATCATTCGATTTGGTTCAAAACCCAGGACCAAACCCAATGGGGCCTGTGGATTGGGCTGGGTGCGGCTGTTATCACGGTGTTGGGTAACTGGTTTCTCATCCCAGTCTATGGTTATACGGCCTCGGCCTGGGTGACCCTCGTGTGTTATGCCTCCATGCTCTTGGTAAGTGTTTTGGCCAGTCGACGTTACCAAAAAGTAAAT
>JBJTSS010000170.1:0-12126 GCA_046079785.1 Bacteroidota bacterium | reverse complement strand
GAAGGAGGCGGATGCCGTTGTTTTGCATTGGATTAATCATGGCTTCTTGGGATCCTCTGATTTGCGGGCTTTGTTAAATTTAGGAAAGCCTGTGTTATGGCACATGCACGATCAATGGGCTTTTACGGGAGGGTGTCATTATTCCGGTGCATGTACGGCCTTTGAAAATACCTGCGGAACGTGTCCGCAGTTACAACGAAGCGGACCTTGCGATCGCTCACGAAGACAGTTTTTGGAGCGTCAACAATGGGCGGTGCAAGCAGGAGACCGCTTGGCGCTCGTGGCTCCTAGTGAATGGCTTGCAGGCCTGGCCGCTAAATCCGGTATTGTACGAGGAAGCGGAGCCTGGGTGCGCTGCATCCCCAATCCCTTCGACCCAGCAGTGGATGGCCAAGGCCTTCAACCCCGCCTGGTAATCAGCGAGCATACCAGGCCTCGCTTGTTTTTTGCGGCGGTTAACCCCTCCGATTCCCGGAAGGGGTGGGACTTGTTGATGATGGCTTTGGAGTACTTGGGTAGGGAAGGCATGGTCTGTGATGTTGAAGTGGCAGGCAAGGTCACGGAACCGGCAAGGTCACGGGTGCAGGCATTGGAAATGGGTGGACATCGAGTGACTTGGTTGGGTTTGTTGGGCCCTAAGTCTATGCAGGAGGCCTACGTTAGGGCTGATGTATTTGTTATTCCTTCCTTGCAAGAAAATTTTCCAAACACTATTTTGGAAAGTTTCGCAGCCGGTACACCGGTGGTTGGTTTTGCGGCAGGTGGCATCGCTTCCATGATTGTGGAGGGCCAAAACGGGGCTTTAGCGCCAGCGGTAGATCCCTGGGCTTCGGAAGGATCCAAAGCCATGGCTGCTGTTAATCTAGCCTCGGCCATCTTGAGGGTGGTCCAGCACCCCCAAGGTAATTTGCTGCGTGCGATGGCTTATCAAAGTCTGGAACAAGTTCGACCAGAGCGAGTTGCCAAGGAATATACCGATTTAATTCATGCTATGTTACAGAATTCTTCGCAGTCCCTATGAAACATTCCGGTATCATGCACATTTCGGTGATTACGGTGACCTACAATCCCGGGGACTTGTTGGAGCCTACCATGCAATCGGTGTTGGAGCAGGTGGGCGTTCGGGTGGATTACGTTGTGGTGGACGGGGCGTCCAAGGATGGAACGGCGGAGCGATTGCGGGCGTTTGGTGAAAAGGTTCAGGGCGAGCGGGTTCAGGGTGAGCTAGTTCATGGAGGTTCGTTGACCTACCGTTGGGTATCCGAGCCAGACCAGGGGCTCTACGACGCCATGAACAAGGGTTTGGCCATGGCTACCGGGGATTATGTTTTGTTTTTGAATGCCGGGGACACCTTGGCCCATCCCCGTGTTTTGGCAGATTTGTGGGCCGAGGCACCGGGGGCGGGTGCATATTACGGGCAGGCGATGGTGGTGGAATCGGTAGGAGGCCGTGAATTGGGCATTCGTAAGCCACTACCTCCATCGCGCTTGGACAGCCGTTCCCTTCGTTTTGGGATGGTGGTTTGCCATCAGGCCTTCATTGTCGGACGAGCGTGGGCCAAGCCCTACGATTTGCAATACAAAATCTGCGCGGATATCGATTGGATGATTCGCAGCCTTCAAACCTTGGAGGCCGCAAAGGTTCCTATACACTTTGCTGATCGTGTTTTAGTGCGTTTTTTGGATGGAGGACTTTCGAGTCAACGCCGCAAAACAGCTTGGAAAGAAAGATACCGCATATTTGACCAGCACTACGGGCCCTGGAATAACCGAATGAACCACCTCTGGATTGTTTTGCGCTATGTTTTGCGGCGATTTGTGCCGAACTTTGCCTGAATCCCCCTTTTATGCCCTTAGACCCGTCGATCCGCTCCGTCCTGATTATCGGTAGCGGACCCATCGTCATCGGCCAGGCTTGCGAATTTGATTATTCCGGATCCCAAGCCGCCCGCTCCCTTCGCGAAGAAGGCATCCAGGTCATCCTGATTAATTCCAACCCCGCCACCATCATGACCGACTCGGTTACGGCCGATCATGTTTACCTCATGCCGTTGACGGTGGATTCTCTGGAACATATTTTGAGCAAGCATTCGATTGATGCGGTGCTGCCAACCATGGGGGGACAGACGGCTCTCAACCTCTGCAAAGAAGCGGATGAATTGGGCCTGTGGTCCCAGCATAACATTCGTTTGATAGGGGTGGATATTGATGCCATCGAGCGCACCGAAAACCGCGAAGAATTTCGCAAATTAATGTTAGAAATCGGGGTGGATGTGGCCCCCTCTCGGATTGCCAATTCTTACCTTGAGGGCAAAGAAGCCGCCGAAGAAATCGGCTTTCCTTTGGTGATTCGGCCATCGTATACCTTGGGTGGAACAGGGGGCGCGGTGATCTACCGTAAGGAGGACTTTGATGCAGCCCTGAACCGCGGACTGGACGCATCGCCCACCCACGAAGTCCTGATAGACAAGGCCGTGCTGGGTTGGAAAGAATACGAATTGGAATTGTTACGGGATACCGCAGACAATGTTTGCATCATTTGTACCATCGAGAACATGGATCCCATGGGAATCCATACCGGGGATAGCATTACCGTGGCACCCGCCATGACGCTGAGCGATACTGCAATGCAGGCGATGCGGGACCAGGCCATTCTCATGATGCGTTCAATCGGGAATTTTGCCGGGGGCTGCAATGTTCAATTTGCGATGGACCCCCAAACCGAGGCCTTGATAGCGATCGAGATCAATCCTCGCGTTTCTCGTTCCTCCGCCCTAGCTTCAAAAGCAACCGGATATCCGATTGCCAAGATTGCAGCCAAATTAGCGATAGGATACCGCTTGGATGAATTACCCAACCAAATTACCCTAAGTACTTCAGCGTTTTTTGAACCGGTCTTGGATTATGTGATTGTTAAAATCCCTAAGTGGAACTTCGACAAATTCCCCGGAGCGGATCGTCGATTGGGTTTCCAAATGAAATCCGTGGGTGAAGTCATGGGCATCGGTCGCAGCTTCAACGAGGCCCTTCAAAAAGCTTGCCAAAGCCTGGAAATTAACCGGGCTGGACTGGGCGGGGATGGCAAAGGTGAAAAGCGGACCGAGGTCATCATGGACAGCCTTGAAAACCCATCCTGGGAAAGGGCTTTCCATCTGTACGATGCCTTTGCCCAGGGCGTGCCCCTCAATTCCATCCACAAAATCACCCGCATTGATCCCTGGTTTTTGAGGGAAATCCGCAGTTTGGTTCAGTTCGAACAGCGCCTTCGTACCATGCATTTGAAGGATATCGATCGCGACTTGATGAACGATCTCAAGCAAAACGGATTTTCGGACGTACAAATCGCGCACATGGTCCAGGACGATGTGACGGAGGAGCAGGTCCGCGCCGCCCGCCTAGGATTGGGCCTACAAAGGGTCTGGAAGATGGTGGATACCTGCTCGGCCGAGTTTCCTGCGATGACCCCGTATTTCTATTCGACCTATGACCAGGAAAATGAAAGCTTGGTTAGCGAAAAGCCCAAAGTCGTGGTGCTGGGCTCGGGCCCCAACCGCATCGGGCAGGGGATCGAATTTGATTATTCCTGCGTTCACGGTCTTTTGGCCGCACGTGAATCGGGCTTTGAAGCCATCATGGTCAATTGCAACCCCGAAACGGTGAGCACCGACTTTAACATGGCCGATAAACTTTATTTCGAGCCGGTCTTTTGGGAGCATTTGCTGGACCTTTTGGAGCACGAAAAGCCCGTCGGCGTCATCGTGCAACTGGGTGGGCAGACCGCCCTCAAATTGGCCGAAAAGATCCATAACCACGGTTACACCATCCTTGGAACCTCCTACCAGAACATGGACTTGGCCGAAGACCGCGGCCGATTCAGTGATTTGCTCAAGGAATTGGATATCCCCTACCCTCGCTACGGGGTTGCAGAAACGGCCGAAGAGGCAATACAAATCGCCAACGAGGTGGGTTATCCGGTTTTGGTGCGCCCCAGTTATGTGTTGGGGGGACAAGGCATGTGCATTGTGATCAACGACGAGGAACTCGAAAAGGCGGTTGTGGATTTGCTTCGAAAAATCCCGGGTAATCGGATTTTGATTGATCATTTTCTGGACCGTGCGATGGAAGCCGAAGCCGATTGCATCAGCGACGGCAAAGAGGTGGTTCTATGCGGTATCATGGAACATATTGAACCTGCGGGCATTCATTCCGGGGACTCCCATGCGGTTTTGCCGCCTTTTGGTTTATCCCCTTTGGTCATGACCCAAATGGAAGACTATACCCGAAAGCTGGCCAAAGCCTTGGATATTCGTGGCTTGATGAATGTTCAGTTTGCCATCAAAAACGATGTGGTCTATGTTATTGAAGCCAACCCGCGGGCATCGCGAACAGTTCCTTTCTTGGCCAAGGCCTACGGGGTTCCCTTTGTGAACATGGCCACCAAAGTGATGCTGGGCGTTCAGCGTGTCCAAGACCTTCAAGTGGAGTATGCTTTGCAGGGCTGGGCTATCAAAGAGCCGGTTTTTTCGTTCAGTAAATTCCCCAACGTCAACAAATCCCTGGGGCCCGAGATGAAGTCGACCGGGGAAGCCATTCGATTTATTAGCGACCTACGGGATCCGTACTTTCGTGACTTGTACAAGCGCAAGTCCATGTACTTGTCCCGCTAATCCAAGACCAAGCCCTTCGGGGAGCATCCCAGCGACCGATTCGGTATTTTTCATCTGATTTTAATGGGTCTTTTTAAACCTTAAATCGTTATTAAGGTCTAAAAATCGGATTCCAATAGCAGTAGCGCCATGGCCCAGAACCCTCCCCGCCTTTTGTTGGTCGAAGACGACGACCGCATTGCAGACGCGGTTTGCAGTGGACTGCGCCACGAAGGATTTGAGGTGGATTGGGCGCCCGAAGGTCAGGAAGGCAAAAGACTATTTGAGAACCACGATTACCGGGTGGTTATTTTGGATCGTATGCTGCCCGGAACCTTGGATGGGTTGGCGTTGTGTACACGCTTTAGGGCCCAGCGTCCGCTATGTGGTTTGTTGATGTTAACCGCCCTGGGGACGACCGGCGACAAAGTGGACGGGCTTGAGGCTGGCGCCGATGATTACCTAGTCAAGCCCTTCGATTTCGAAGAATTGTTGGCCCGGATTCGGGCGTTGTTACGGCGAAATACCGGCGATAGCGGCCCCCGTCAATTGCAGGTGGCCGACTTGGTCCTGGATTTGCAAACCAAAGAAGCCCGTCGTGGTTCCAAAACGATCCCCTTGACCGCCAAGGAATTTCATTTGTTGGAGTATTTTATGAAGAACAAGGGCAATGTATTGAGCCGTGCCAAGTTAGCGGCCGATGTGTGGGGTATCCACTTTGATACGGGCACCAATGTGGTGGATGTTTATTTGAATTTTTTGCGCAAAAAGGTTGATCGTGATTTTGAGACCAAGCTACTGGTCACCCATATTGGTCAGGGCTATCGGATGACCGATGACCCAAATAGCGAGCCTGAATCGTAGCTTCGCTAAGACCCGAAGACCTAAGGCAAAAGCCGGGTACCGGGGTAGGGTATGACATTACGCCATCAACTGAGCCGAACCCTTTTGGTCCTAGTCGCCGGAGTTCTGGGACTGGTCCTGCTGGGGGTTTATGCCCAGGTTGAGCGGCAACGAGGGGTGAGTTACCGTGAGCGCATGCGGCTCAGGGCGTATGCCGAAGGGGTTCGATTTATGGAATCACCCGATTTTGGGATGGAGGTCAACCCCCAGGCTAGGGCTCAAGGAGCGGAAGGGGAACCGCAGTTTTTGGCCTTGTATAGCATTCAAAATCAGTTGTTATACGGCATGGATTCCACCAACGGGGGCGTGGTGTTGGGAGTGCCTTTCTTGAATAAAGTGCGCCAAGAAGGCTTGGTCTATGGACGCCAAGGCATGGTCGAATGGGCGGCCTTGGCTTTTGGCAAGGAACAGTACAACGGGCTGTTGGTGGTTTGTGGAGGGGTGGATGCCCAGGGTCGTGATCAGGTTCGTCGCTTGGCCTGGGTCTTGGGCATAGCCTGGGTTTTGGGGGTTGTTCTGACCTGGCTGCTATCCTACCGATTTGCAGGTCGAGCTTTGCGGCCTGTTAGCCATCTCTTGGATAAGGTGGACAACGTGCATGCGGAACAGGCCCTGCAATTCAATTTGCCGGAGGCGGCCCGCAAGGATGAAATTGGACGTTTGGCGCGCAGATTCAACGACTTAATGGACCGATTGCGGGAAGCGGTCGGTACCCGACAGCAGTTTTTGGGATTGGCATCGCACCAGCTTCGAACCCCTTTGGCCTCGATGAAAACCGAAATGGAGGTCCTGCTGTTGCAGGAGCGCAGCCCCGAAGAGTACCGCGTAGCTCTATCGGGGTTGTTGCAACGCCTGGAGGATTTGAACGCGACAGCACGTCGTTTATTGGCCTTGGTGCAATTGGAGGCGGGTGGTGATGCCCTTCGCAGAACGGCGTTGGGTTTGGACGACGTTTTGTTGGAGGTGCAGGCGTGGTGGGGACGGCACCGACCCGATGCCAGGATCGAATTGCTTTTGGACGAAGGGGTCGAAGATGCGGGTTTGTTTACGGTGCAGGGTGACGAAGAACTACTCAAAACGGCCCTTCACAACCTGATCGAAAACGCCCTCAAATACAGCGATAACCTTTGGGTTCAAGTGCAGCTGCGCAGGGAGCGATCCCCCAAAGGATATGCCTTGGCGGTGGCGGTGGCGGACAGGGGTCGGGGCATTCCTGAAGACCAAATTCCTCGGCTTTTTGAGCCATTTTACCGGGGGACCAACAGCGGCGGACAGCCGGGTCATGGGTTGGGTTTGGCCTTGGTTTCCAAAATTGCCACCTGGCACGGCGGGGTTTTGGAAGTCCAGTCCAAGGTCGGGGTAGGTAGCACATTTACCCTCGTCCTCCCCCCTATCTTTGGGCATGCTTAAAGGGATTTTGATCTTTTTGTTGGTCATCTGGATGATGGGATGGCTGCTCCGCTGGGTTTTGCCTTTCCTCATGCTCCGTTGGATGCGGAAGTTTCAGGACCAAATCAGGCAGGGGCCCCGACAACAGCGCGAGCATTCCACGGTGAACCAAGAAAATTCGGCTCCCAAGTCTCGTCCATCGTCCAAGGCATCCTATGGGGATTACGTGGATTACGAAGAAATCAAGTAAAATGTTGAACGTGTTATGAAAAAATCACCTCCACCAGTTGCTGCCCCTTGGAAAGGGCATTTGCTTGCCGTTGTTATTTTGGCCGCCTTGGCGCTGCTCTACAATTACCCCGTACTCAGCGGCAAAGGCCTCCGAATGGAGGATATGACCCAGGTACAGGGCATGGCCAAGGAATTGCAGGATGCCAAAGCCCAAACGGGCCGTTATCCCCTGTGGACCAACGCTTTATTTGGCGGAATGCCCGCCTACCAAATCGCGATGGAGACCCCCTATTCGTTGATTCAATACGTTGGTAGGATCTTTTATCTCTGGTTGCCCGAGCCGGCCAACCTTATGCTCCTCTCTATGCTGGGGATGTATTTTTTGTTGGCCGTTTGGGGCTGCAGCCGAAACCTATCAATCCTGGGGGCGTTGGCTTTTGCGTTAAGTTCGTATAATATTATAATCATTGATGCGGGCCATGTTACCAAAGCGTT
Source organism: Bacteroidota bacterium (assembly GCA_046079785.1). GTDB lineage: Bacteria > Bacteroidota > Bacteroidia > UBA7662 > UBA7662 > SYHX01. The sequence continues at coordinate 4,462 of JBJTSS010000170.1, read as the reverse complement.
GGCGATTGGTCTCATGCCCCCGGTATTGGCCGGTTTGCATTTGTTGTTTAGCGGGAGGTCTCTGCTTGGTTTGGCGGTTTTGGCCCCCGCTTTGGCTCTTCAGTTGTTTGCATATCACTACCAAATCACCTATTATTTGGGCCTGATGATCGCGCTCTATGTGCTGTATGCTTTGATCGAAAGCCTGCGCAAAGGCGCATTCAAGGCCTGGACCATGGCATCGGCTTTGGCCGTTTTGGCCTTGGTTTTGGCCCTGGGTTCCAATTGGACCCACTTTGCTTTGACCAACGAATACGCCAAAGAAACGATGCGTGGCGGGTCGGATTTGCTCAAAGCAGAAAACAAAGGCGACAATGGCTTGGATCGGGAATACGCGCTCAAATGGAGCAACGGTATCGCTGAGACCGGGACCTTATTAATTCCGAACCTCCTGGGTGGAGCTTCGCAGACCCCCCTGGACAAGGGCAGCGCCACCTACCAAACGCTGGTCAGTGCCGGAGTCCCCGAATCCCAAGCTTTGGCCTTTGTGGAGGCAGGGGTTCCCACCTATTTTGGGGATCAACCAGGGGTGGCCGGGCCCACGTACTTTGGGGCTTTGATGATTTTTTTGTTTGTGCTGGGCTTGTTGACCCTGCAGGGTTCCCTGCGGTATTGGTTGTTGGCCTGTGTTTTGGTGAGTGTGGCCCTGAGTTGGGGACGAAATACCCCGGGATTCACCAATCTCTTGATGGATTATCTTCCGTATTATAACAAATTTCGAGCTGTCGCTATGAGCTTGGTAATGGCCTCGTTAGCGGTTCCTTTTTTGGCGGTGCTTTTTGTCCGCGCTTTACTGAATAATGAAATTGACCGGAATTTTTTGTTATCGCGGATGAACATTGCCTTGGGAATTGTGGGTGGTTTGTGTTTGTTGTTTGCGGTTGCGGGCACCATGTTTTTTGATTTTTCGACCCCACTGGATGATAGCGAACAGTGGAAAGGCATTAACGGCTTGGTGGATGCTTTTCGGGATGATCGCCGGGATTTATTGAGCAAGGATGCATGGAAGTCGCTGTTGTTGATTGTTTTGGGTTATGGCGCCCTACGGTTTTATTTGCAGGATCGTCTCAAGGCCAAGTACCTGGTTCCGGTCCTTTTGCTTCTTTCTACACTTGATCTCTGGTTGACGGATCGCCGCTATTTGTCGGAGGATGATTTTGAGCGCAAGAGCCGCTTGGAAGTTCCCTTTCAAATGACCGAAGCCGATCGGGTAATTTTGAATAACGAAACTGCTTTGCATTACCGCGTTCTGGATTTTGGCCAACAAAACCCGTACAACGAAAACCGAGCCGGTTATTTTCATAAATCTTTGGGAGGTTACCATGCAGCCAAACTGAGCCGCTTTGAGGATGTCAAAAACGGCTACCTCGGCGGCAACGGGCAGGGGCCCAAACAAAATATTTTGAATGCGTTAAATGTTCGCTGGGTGATTTATCCACCCCAAGAACAGGGTCAAGGGCCTTTTGCCATGCCCAATGCGGATGCCCTGGGCAATGCTTGGTTGGTTCGTCGTTTGGAGGTGGTTTCCAATGCCAGGTCCGAGTTTGATTCATTAGGTGCGGTGAATTTGGCCCAGGTGGCGGTGATCGACCAGTCCATGGCGGGCGATAGGCGATCAAGGATTTTTGTTGTGGATTCCAACGCGTTCATACGGTTGATTTCCTATGCTCCGGATACGATGCGATACGAGTATTTCAATTCTTCGGCATCGTTGGCCGTTTTTTCGGAAGTTTTTTATGCGCATGGTTGGAATGCGTACATCGATGGTCAATTGGTTCCCCATCTTCGGGTGAATTATTTGTTGAGAGGTCTCGAATTGCCTGCAGGGGAGCACAAAATCGAATTTCGTTTTGAACCGGCCACCTATACAGGAGGTGAAAAAATCTCTTTGGCCTTCAACTTGGCTTTGTTAGCAGTTGTAGGCCTCGCGACTTGGAAAGGCCTTCGTCCTACAGCGAGTACATCTTCCTCATCATGAGCAAGCCCCTGGTATTGATTTGCAACGATGACGGTATCCATGCCCCGGGGATACGGGCCCTGGTCGAGGCGGTCCGTGATTTGGGGGATTTGGTGGTGGTAGCACCCGATCGGCCGCAATCCGGTATGGGCCATGCCATTACCATTGGTTTTCCTCTGCGGGTGCAGGCTCAGGATGGCCTTTTTGGCGATATTCCGGCCTACCAAACCAGCGGTACCCCGGTGGACTGCGTGAAGTTGGCGGTGGACCGGGTTTTGCACCGCAAACCAGATCTGTTGTTATCGGGTATTAACCACGGATCCAACGCCTCGATCAATGTTATTTATTCGGGGACCATGTCGGCAGCCGTGGAAGGCGCTATTGAGGGCATACCCAGCGTCGGATTCTCCCTTTGCGATTACGCCTTAGAGGCTGACTTTGGTTTGGCAGCCCGCGTAGCCCGTCAAGTCGCCGAGCAAGTTTTGCAAAGAGGTCTAATGCCGGGTTCTTTGCTTAATGTGAATATACCCAAAGTGGACGCCCAGCAGTTTCGCGGTCTCAAGGTGGCTCGACAGGCGGCTGCCAAGTGGAAAGAAAACTTTGAAGAACGCATTGACCCCCACGGCAAGAAGTACTACTGGATGACCGGGGAATTTGAGCTGATGGAGCAGGGGGAGGATACCGACGAATGGGCTCTTCGGCATGGTTTTGCCTCGGTGGTTCCGGTGCAGTTTGATTTGACCGCCCATCATGCCCTGACGGGTTTACAGACTTGGGGCATGCAGGATTGGACTTTTTGACGTTTTGGAATGTTACCGACGTTTTGGCGTAAAACCAGCGGTCGTCGGGGCTTTATGGCGGCCTTGGTGGGCCCTGTGGGTTTGATGGGGGCCTGGCTTTTGTGGAAAAGCCGAGACCCGGAATCTGCGGGATGGTGGGATTTGTTATGGAATAGTGGATTGTTGGGCCCGGTTATGAGTTTGATGGTCTTGCCCAATCTGGCACTTTTTTGGTGGCATATCCGAAAAGGATCGGACGAGGGAGCGTCTGGCGTCTTGGCTGCGACCATACTTTACGGAGTTTTGGTCGTTTTGATTAAAGTGTTGGTATAGAAATCGTGAAAGTTTATTGCATAGCCGGTGAGGCATCGGGGGATTTGCACGGGTCAAGCCTCTTGGCCGAATGGCGAAAGAGGGATTCTTCGTTGCAGATACGTGGCTGGGGTGGTGACCTCATGCAGGCCGAGGGAATGGACCTGGTCAAGCATTACCGAGAAACGGCCTTTATGGGTTTTGCCGAAGTGGCTCGCAATTTGAGGACGATATTGGGCTTGTTGGAACTGGCTCGCAAAGACTTGGTGGCTTATTCGCCGGATATTTTGCTCTTGGTGGATTACCCGGGGTTTAATCTGCGCATGGCGCGTTTTGCTCACGCTATGGGTATTCGGGTGGTTTACTACATTTCGCCCCAAATCTGGGCCTGGAAAGAAAGTCGTATTCATCAAATTCGGAAATCCGTGGATTTGATGTTATGTATTTTGCCCTTCGAAAAAAAATGGTACGCCCAACGCGGTGTGGAGGTTCATTATGTGGGCCATCCCTTGGCGGACCAGTGCAGGCCTTTGGAATCCGAGCAGGTGGGCGCGATGCGGCAAGCTTTGGGGATTCCCAGCGGGCCTTGCGTTGCCTTGTTGCCGGGTAGCCGACTTCAAGAAATCCGCAAACACGGTTCCCTCATGCTGAGGTCCTTGGCCAAACTCGAGTCCAATCATGCGGTTACGGACCGGGGAAAGCATGGCCCAAATCGTTGTTCTGCGGTTTTGGCCATGGCGCCCGGTGTGGACCGATCGGTTTACCTCCCCTTGGAGGAAGAGGCGCGTGTCCTCGGGGTGAACCTGTTTTGTTTGGCGGGGAAGTCCCGGAATATTTTGGGTTGTGCTGATGCGGCTTTGGTGGCATCGGGTACGGCAACGCTTGAAGCCGCCCTGATGGGCTGCCCTATGGTCGCGGTTTACCGGGTTCATCCCCTGTCCTATCTTATCGGCAAGGCCCTGGTCAAGGTTCGCTTTGTTAGCCTTGTGAACTTGATTCTGGACCGGGAAGCGGTGCCCGAACGATTGCAGTCCAGGGCCATCCCGGCGGTTCTGGAGTCGGAGTTACGCTCCCTCTTGGCTCCGTCTTCGGCGGCGGCCGCGGCCCAGAAACAAGCCTTTGGGGAGCTGAGAGGTCTTTTGGGCCGTGTTCATGGGGATGTTGGCGGGGGCACAGCCGCAGTTCGAGCGGTGGATTTCATCCTCCGCTGGGTTCAGGACCCCAAGGGCTGAATTTGACCTCCCCTGAACGATATTTGCAGTCCTCCGGGGGATTAGCTCAGCTGGCTAGAGCGCTTGCATGGCATGCAAGAGGTCGTCGGTTCGACTCCGATATCCTCCACCAAACATCAGAACTTAACCCCTTGTTTTTCAAG
>JBJTSS010000169.1:0-2061 GCA_046079785.1 Bacteroidota bacterium | reverse complement strand
GGAGCCTTGGACCAAAACTTGCATGGTCGTATCCGAAAACCTCCAAACCGGGACGGTGGTGGAAGATTCAACCGAACGCCCATCGGCGCTGCGAACGGACAGGTGGTAGGTAAATCCTTCTTGAACAAAGGAGGAGCCGTCGTTGCGACGCACCTTGGCGCCGTAAAGACTTCGAAGTTCATCAAAATCAAAGACGCTCAAGGTATCGTCGGGACCAGGAACCAGGCCTGGGCGTTGGCGTACCAACCGGAGCGTAGCCCCCGCCAGTCCAGAATCGGAATTTGCCGGCTGACCGAAGAGGGGCGCCGATTGGTTAAGTTTCAAAAAAAGGCTGTCGTTTTGGAAGATGGGATCGGACTCCAAAACCAGATTGCATCCGACCACCAATTTGGAGGGTAACTCCAAATCCACGGTGTCCAAAAATTGAGGTCGGCATGACCCAAGGAATAAACCAAGTACCAAGTACCCAGAACGAATGACGAAGGCGAAGGAACGGGGTGTCGTAAACGATAACATCAGGAACATTGACAAAATTTGAAACGCCAAGAAATAGAAGGAATCACAAAAGCAAACAACGAGTATTGCACCAATCGATTGCGACCGCTGAAACGATCGCTTTCGACCTGGATGAACCAAGGATTGGCTCGACTCAGCAAATTGTAGGCCGATAATTCGGTCACCCTTTCTCCGCAACGGGTTCTTCGGGTGAATTGGAGACTGAGATCAACCCGCTGATAGCTCCGAAGACGATAATTGTTTTGAGCTCCGTAATCGGTTGAATTCCATCCAGGACCAAAGAAGATATTGTTGTTGTTTTCAAAGCCGGGAATCCCAAGAATGGGGGCATTGAACGTCCCCTGGGGCAGGGTGACGGCATTGCCGGTCCCGTAGACAAACACCGCAGAACCTTTGATTCCCTTTCGCCCCAGTTTGGGGGGGCGGATATCAAAAAAGTTGACCCAACAGAGATCGTGCCTTCGGTCGTACCGGGCAGGGAAGGGCAATCCCCCGTTCAGTTCTTCAAAACGAAGATCGGTTTTGCTCCAGGTATAACCCAGCCATCCGTTCCATAGGCCATGATGCTTTTGGAGCAGAATTTCAAGCCCGTAGGAGACCATGGAACCGCTCACGACCTGCTCTTCCCATTGAACCTTGGGTATACCGTTTTCGTTGAAAAGTTCCTCCGGATCAATCAAAAGAAAACTCGCTCCGGGGCGGTAAGCGATGTTTCCCTGGGTGGTTTTGTAGTAGGCTTCGGTCGAAAAACTCAAGGAACGACGGGGTTTATCCAACGAATAACCCAGGGCAGCCTGACGTGAAAATTGGGGGCCAATTTTTTCGTTGGCAGGCACCCACAAATCGGTTGGAAGACCAGTCCCTGAATTGGATAAAAGATGCAGGTATTGGTTCATTTCGGTGTAAGCCACTTTGATCGACTGGTTGTTGCCCAGGAGATATCGAGCGGCTAGGCGTGGTTCAGTGCGGGCATACGTCTTGGTTCCTGCAGCAAAGGTGGAAACCCGCAGACCGGGATGCAGCAGCCATCGATCGCCAAGACTCCATTCGTCTTCGACATAGAGCCCACTTTCCAGAGAATACTCCCGTGCAACCCGATCAAAATTGAAATCCGGAGCCAAGGAATTTTTGAGAACAAAGGCGGTAGGAATAAAGGTGTGCCGTGTGGATTGGAACCCGGCTTTGATCTTGTGTTCCGGTACCGGTAGCCAATCCAAATCCACTTTGACCCCGACATCGCGAATGGTGGAATTATACTTTAAATCAAAGGTTTCGAGGCCTTCGTTGGATTTTAGTTGAATCAAGAAGGTATAATCACTTAGAATTAAGCTGCTGTTAATAAAGGTTCTGCTGTTGGCCTGGTGGTTCCAACGCAGGGTTCCCGTTTTGTTACCCCAACCCAAGGAGGCCGTGGTCCGTTCGAGGGGATTCGACCCGAAGGTGGTGGCATAAAATTTATCTTGACCCAAATAGCCGCTGAGATATAGGCGGTTACGATCATCCAATTGATAATTGAATTTGGCATTGAAATCCTGAAAAAAGTAC
>JBJTSS010000168.1:0-1528 GCA_046079785.1 Bacteroidota bacterium | reverse complement strand
CTCAAGGAATTGCAGATGGCCATGAACAAGCAGGCCAAAATGGGTTTCTTCCCTTTCATCAACTACCTAAGCGACGAAGAAATTTATCAATTGTTACGCAACGAAACACCGCTGCATTGCCTGATGGTTTTGGAAGGCCTGAGTTCCGAACGCAAGTCCCGAATTTTGGCTGCTTTGGGTGCCGAAACAACGACCAAAATTTTGACCCAATATCCTTTGCTTGAGGACTTGAAATTCAAAAATTTCGCGGATTTGTCGGCCAGTCTTTTTGCAGGGATGAACCGCATGCGCGATGCCGCTGGACCGCAGGCCAAGGCCTATGCAATGGTTCTAGAAAATGTCCGCAGCGCCAGTTTGAGTAACCAAGAAAAAATGTTGGTCCAACTCCAAGAATCCGACCCCACAATGCATGATTATATCCGGGATCGGGTGGTCTTGTGGGGGGATGTTCTGTCGTACCCCAACGAAGCGCTCAACGAGGCTATCGCTTCTTTGGGTAGTAACGAGTTTGTTGATTTGGTAGGCGACGATGCCGCCGTAACCGAAAGACTTTTGGCTCTGCGTCCACCACGCGAGCAATTACTGCTCAAGGAGGTCTTGGCTCAAGGACACCGACCATCCTTGGAAACAGAGCCCCTTCGACGAAATATGCTTGCCAGCCTGCTGGCCTTCAAAGAATCAGGAAAATTAAACGAAACGCTTATCCCGCCATCAACCCCCGTCTTGGCAGACGAACAACCCCTAAGCACCGAATGAAATCACGAACCCTTCTCCAAATTTTAACCCTCGTTCTGCTCTGGATCGCTATGGAATCGTGTACTGGTCGCCGTGCCCTCGTCCGCATCCGCACTGCTAGCAAAAATCGCAAAGAGAATCTACAAGCCCTCAAAGACAGCACCGAGAACAAACCCCCGGTGGATACCATCAATCGTGAGGTCAAACAGCTCAAATACGAACAATTTGTGTTCTTGGCTAACCTAATCACAAGCAATCTTGTCAAGGCCCAAAAAGTAACCTACGAAAAACGTTACGCTGAAGCGGAGGGCTTAGTCAAGCAAACCATCTCCTGGCACCCCACCAGCGATGCGTACATGCTTTTGGGTAGTATTTACAAACTACAGGGCAAATTCAGTTCCGGTGATTCCTGCTGGAGCATCGCCCAAAAATTGGATCCCGAATTTGAAAAAAGGATTTCTATTTCGAGCAGAGACCAAGCCAAATTGGATTAATTACTAACCTTCTCTCTATGGCATTTGGTAATTATTTCAAGCAACCATTGATCTCGGTATGAACAACAAATTGGTTACCATCCTTTGTTTGGTCATTTCTTTTGGCCTGTTTCTCCTTGGGTCCCTGGATTCTTTTGGTATATTCCGTGTAGAAGCCTTGGGGGGAGCCCTTAATCTGGCTTCCTTGTTTGTCATCCTGGGAGGATCATTTTTTCAAACCTTCATTTCCTTTCCCACCCATGTGGTACTGGACGCCATGAAAAAACTTAAACCTCCTTTCCTTCAGAAAAAAAGTAAAG
>JBJTSS010000167.1:0-1086 GCA_046079785.1 Bacteroidota bacterium | reverse complement strand
CACCAAAAAGACGATGAGGTAATGCAAAAAAGCTGCACCAATACCGGCCATCACATAAAACGACAAAAATCTTGAGGAGCCCCAAACATTTTCGAGTATACTTCCGAACATCCAAAAAGAAAACATATTAAAAATCAAATGCTCCAAGCTTCCATGCATAAACAAATGCGTAATTGGTTGCCAAAACCCGTAGGCCTCGGAGGAAGGAAGATGCATACCCAACTTATCGATAAGGTCTATACCCAAACTGGTTTGAAACACATAGGTCCCCAAGAAAAAAAGCCCATTGATAATGACCATGTTTTTGACCACCGGAGGCAAAAACTCAAAGCGACCTGGACTGATGGGAGAGTTCATAGTTTGGAATTAACGTGTTGAATAGTTGTTGGGGTTCACCGTACCACCCCCAGGTTCGACCATCGGGATCCAAAAAGGGACGCTCTTCCTGAATCCAGCGCTGGAGTACCCGCAGGACTTGGGCCAGGTTGGTTGGGTCAAAAGGTCTTTCTTGAGCGTTCAGACCCCGGGTTTGGGCCAGGTATTGCAAGGCTTCGTCCTTGGTGGGGGTGCGACCTTCTTCCAATTGGGCCCAAAACCAATCCAGCAAGTCCAAAACTTCGGCACTTGTTACCCCAACAGGGATGGATTTTACGGCATAGCTGGACTTTTCAGGCCCCAAAGCCAATTCAATGCCCAGGTTCGCGGCCCATGCAAGGCCTTGTTCGTCGTCTGGGTTACCCGGACTTTGCCAAACAACGGATTCCAAAGGCAAGGAACCGTATCCCGGGCGGTAGAGCTGGTCTAAGTCCTGCAATAATCGATCCCGCATGGTCGCACGAAGAAGGGAGCGTATTTGGACCACCAAACACCGACCCCCGCTTCGAAAAACGCCAATGCCATCCGGAGAAATCCAGCCATCCGTTAATAGGTCGGGGCTTTGATTCAGATTTTCCAGCATGCGATGATAACCGGCCACGGAAGAAGAGGCGCCACCCGTTGGTGGGGACTGAAAGGGATTGTAATGCGGATTGACCCGGACCTCTGGGCTACTAAGCCGTTCTGGGGCTGTGCTTTGAATCCCCCAAG
>JBJTSS010000166.1:0-1432 GCA_046079785.1 Bacteroidota bacterium | reverse complement strand
TCTATTCCTTTTGTATGTGCCCTGGAGGGATCATGGCACCTTGTGCGACTTCCCTGGATGGGGTGGTCACCAACGGGTGGTCACCCAGCAAAAGAAACAACCGTACCGCCAATTCGGGTTGGGTCACGGAGGTCAACCTTCAGGATATTCCGAATGCCCGCGCTGATGATCCCCTGGCTTTGCTTCGTTTCCAAGAACGAATCGAAGCAAAAGCTGCCGAAATGGGTGGGGGAGACCAACGGGCCCCCGCCCAGAACCTTTCGGATTTTGTCCGAAGCGTGCCAACCCGTGATTTGGGGGATTGTTCCTACCGGCCGGGGACCAAGGCTTCGTCCTTGTACCAGCTTTATCCTCAAGACATCCAAGACCGACTCCGAACAGGACTCATCCAGTGGGCCCAACGCTGGCCGCGGTTATGCAGCGAGGGGGCGGTGGTGGTAGGCCCCGAGTCCAGAACCTCTTCGCCGGTACGGGTGCCCAGGGATCCTGTCACTCTCCACCACCCGGCTTGCAGCAATCTTTACCCCGTGGGGGAGGGGGCAGGTTACGCCGGCGGTATTATGAGTGCCATTTTGGACGCGTGGAGGAGTGTTGATGCCCTTTGTTCCCCCTAAATACCTTTTTAATAATGAATGTACTTGTTCTCGGGGCCTCCTCCAATCCGGACCGTTATGCTTACCGAGCGGCCCTTCAGTTGCAACAAAAAGGTCATTCGTGTTATCTATTGGGCCTAAAACCCGGAGAAATACATGGAATGAGCATCCACACTGTTTGGCCCAAACAAGAGGACTTTGTACCGGATACCGTGACCCTCTACCTGGGCCCAAGTGCCCAGACCGTTTGGGTCGAAGCCCTTCTTGATCAGGGTATTCGACGCGTTATTTTCAATCCGGGTACGGAAAACCCGCCCTTGGAAGAGGCCCTACATGCCGTGGGCAAGGAATGCCTGCAGGCCTGCACCTTGGTGATGTTGGCTACTGGTACCTTTTAGTTTTCCACAAAAAAGGCGAATGCAATCGCGTTAAGCCATCATGAACTACCTTTGTCATCCCAATAAAAAGCGAGGTGGAAAGGCAAGTCCTTGATTAGTAGCCCTTCGCTTTTTGTCAAAAAAAAATCCCCTTATCGTGGTCGCAAACGGGATTTTCTGGTTTTACCTTTGCGTCCGCTTTGCCCAAAAGCTTTTTGGGCATCGTTCTTTGACATACTGAATACCAAAGTAAGGAATGCGTCCGTCCGAGAGGATGACGTGCTTCCCCCAAGATTCACACAAAGACAAATAATTAATTTTTTTTACATACTACGGAGAGTTTGATCCTGGCTCAGGATGAACGCTAGCGGCAGGCCTAATACATGCAAGTCGAACGGTTGAGTAGCAATACTTGACAGTGGCGCACGGGTGCGTAACGCGTATGTAACCTACCTATGATAG
>JBJTSS010000165.1:0-2343 GCA_046079785.1 Bacteroidota bacterium | reverse complement strand
TGAGATGCTAGGACCGAACGTCGGTAAGCTGCGATGGCGGTGGCCAGCATATATTGGGTGCCGTTCAAAAGGGCCAGGCCTTCCTTTGCCTGAAGTGTTAACGGTTGCCTCCCCATTTGACGGAGGGCTTCCATAGAACTGCACGTTTGGTTTTCCTTGGAGCATTCGCCCAAACCCAACAATGGCAAAACAAGGTGGGCCAAGGGCGCTAAATCCCCTGAGGCCCCCAAGGAACCACGGGTCGGAACCACCGGCAACCATCCCTCATTATAAAAATCCAGCAACGCTTGAACCGTCTCCACGCCAACTCCCGAATAACCAAAAGCCAAGGAATGTACTTTGAGACCGAGCATGAGTCGCACGACTTCGGGCTCTGCCGCAGGACCGCAACCACAAGCATGGGACAAAACCAAATTTCGCTGCAAAGTTTGCAACCCGTCATCGGGAATACGGGTATCGCAGAGGGCCCCAAAACCGGTATTAATACCGTACCAGGCCTGGTCATTGCGGCTTAAAGCATGATCCAAAAATGCGCGGTTTTCAGCGACTAAATTCCAACGATCATCATCTAAACCCAAGCGGACCTTGCCCGAACCGACCAAAGCCCAATCCTGCAATCCCATACCGGGTCTCAGCATCATAAAGGGTCGATCCTTTGGGGTAATTGGGGCATCCATCATGGCCAAAGACAAGGGGGGTTATTGACTCAAAAAATTAGCGACATCGCTTACCGCCAGTCGATGGCGTTCCTGGTGAAAAGGTGACTGCAAGGTCACTTCTTTTTGACTCCATTCCCTTTCACCGAAGACCACCAACCAGGCTGCTTCGGACCGCAGTGCATGTTCGGTGGCTTTTTTGTACTTGCCGCTCATAGGAAACCAATCGGCCGCCAAGCCTTGGGCCCGCCAAGCCAAAACCCACGATTGGGCCTCCCTCTCCATGGTAGAATCGGAGGCATAACACATCAAATCCAAACCTCTTAAATCGTTTTGATCCCATAAGCCCAGGCGCTCCATGCCCTCCAAAAGCCTTTCGGCACCAAAACTGATGCCCATGCCTTTCCATTCGGGATACCCAAACATGGCCGTCAAACCGCTGTACAAACCCCCACCGCCCAAAGATCCCAAACCCAATTCAGGGGCAACCACCTCCACCACCAGACCGGTATAATAGTCGATTCCCCTGGCCAAACAAGGATCGAAACGAAGGACAGCACTTCTCAAACCTTGCTGTTGGTCAAAAAAACGGAGAACCTCTTCGGTAGAGGACAAAGCACTTTGTGCCTCTAAAGCGGCGGGTTCATCAGATGCAACCTCCCCCAATACCTGAGCCCACCAACCTTGAAAATCCTTCCAAGTCATCCCGGATTCCGACGGCTTTCCTAGGGATACAAGGTTCCTAAAGAGTTGTAACCTATCCCGGTCAAATCCCAAAGCCAAAATTTCTTCTTGGACCAGGTCCCAACCTTGTTTGTCCAATTTGTCCAACAACATGCCCAAGCGAGCAACTTGGCCGGGGACCCTTCCCCATACCGCCAAAAGGTTCAAAAAACGACGATCATTCACCCGAATTTGATAGTTCTTGAAACCCAATTGGTCCAAAACTTCCCGATACAATCCCAACAACTCCGCTTGATGGAACGTGGTAATTTCCGAGGCTACGATATCCGCATCGCATTGAATAAATTCACGGAAACGGCCCTTTTGGGGGCGATCGGCTCTCCAAACCGGCTGAATTTGGTAGCGTTTGAACGGAAAACTCAGTTTGGAATGGTTGGCTGCCACATAGCGAGCCAAGGGGGTGGTCAAATCGTATCGAAGGGCCTTCTCGCAGAGCAATGGCAGCAAGGCTCTGGGGTTTTCTCGCAGTTGATTCCAATCTTCGGAAGGAACAGCCTCGGTGAATGCGCCCGAATTGAGGACATTAAAAATGAGACGATCGCCTTCTTCCCCGTATTTGCCGTGCAGTGTGGACCATTGTTCCATGGCGGGCGTTTCGAGGGGACCGTACCCACAACGCAAAAAAGCAGCCTCGATGAGACTGAACAAGGCTTTTCGCCTACGCATTTGGGATGCCCCGAAATCACGGGTTCCCCGAACAGGGGATGCAGATCTGGGTTCCATGGACCCTAAAATAGACCTAGACCGTGGAGGATTTGATCCTCTTCTGGATATCGTCCACGAAGCCCCGGAAACGTCGGTCGGTTTCCATCAAATCCTCGACCGTCTGGCAGGAGTGAATGACGGTGGAATGGTCGCGGCCACCGAAATACTCGCCGATGGCCTTGAGGCTGTATTTGGTCATCTTCTTGGCGAAATACATGGAAATTTGACGAGCCTGCAC
>JBJTSS010000164.1:0-2181 GCA_046079785.1 Bacteroidota bacterium | reverse complement strand
GGGGTTGGGGTGATGCATTGTTGTTCCTCTATCCCGGGTTCGGGCCGTGTATTTTTGAGGGTGGCCAAAAGGGTATATCGACTGAGCGAAGGTGCGGATTTGTCCATCTGGGGGCTTGCATGCACCCTTCCGCCCTATGTTTTGGCCGCTCGATTGAACCAAAATCTGGGCTGGAATTTGGCCCGGAGCCTTCATGACGCGGAATTGGCCTTGGGGCAAGGCGGTGAAATTTCCTATTTCCAGCTCTTTTTCCAACCCTTGGAGCAACACGGCTTGCCGCTTTGCATGGTAAGCAACCGGGGTTCATTGGGGCTTTTGTTGCCCCGGGTCCGGGGCATTGATTATGTTTTGACCTGGCCAAGCGATGAAGGGAGTCTGGAAACCAGGGACGTGCGTTCGGAATTGAGTGCTGTCGCCGGGGTGGATCTTGCCGCGGATCTGCGTTCCGGTTTGCCGGCCAAAGTCATGGATGTTCTTCGCTTTGACCCGCGTTCCCAGGCTTAGCCCCTTGGCTAACCTTGGGGCAAAGTCTTCTTCGTACCTTGCGCATCAAATTTTTTGAATGAGCTCTACTCCAAGCGTACCCCCCCTACCTCAAGGAAGCCTGGCTTCCAAAAAGACCAAGATTATTACCACTCTGGGGCCGGCAAGTTTTGAAAAAAAAACCCTAAGGGCCCTAATTCTAGCTGGCGCAAATGTCATGCGTTTGAATTTTTCGCATGCCGATTACAGCTTACTAACCCAAGCCATTCAAGATATCAGGGACTTGAATTCGGAGTTGGGAACTTCGGTAGGAATCTTGGGGGATTTGCAGGGCCCCAAAATCCGTATTGGCGAAATGCCTCAGGGCGGAATTTTGTTTGAACCCGGGGATCGCTTAACGATGGTAACGAATCCCGTAACCGGTTCCAAGAATGAAATTTACATCAATTACAGCCAGTTGCCTATGGATATCCGGCCCGGCGATTTGTTGTTATTGGATGATGGTAAACTCAAGTTCAGGGCTTTGTCAAGCAATGCCAAGGATCGTATCGAAATGGAGGTTGTTGCCGGTGGTTTGCTAACATCACGCAAAGGCGTTAATCTACCCGACACCGAAGTGGCTTTGCCGAGTTTGACCGAGAAAGACCACAAGGATTTGGAGTTTATCCTGGAACACAAGTTGGATTGGGTGGCTTTGTCATTTGTGCGAAAAGCGGCCGATGTGGAAGCCCTTCGCAAGGAAATCCGCTCCAAAGGCCAGGATATTCCGGTGATGTCCAAAATCGAAAAGCCTTCGGCAGTGGCTGATTTAGAAAATATCGTGGCCGCGTCGGATGCCGTCATGATAGCCCGTGGGGATTTGGGGGTTGAATTTCCGATTGAACAATTACCGTTAATCCAAAAGCGCATTGTCCGACTCTGCATGGATCTATGCAAGCCGGTGGTTGTTGCAACCCAAATGATGGAGTCCATGATCACCAATTTTATGCCCACCCGGGCCGAGGCCAACGATGTGGCCAATGCGGTCCTTGATGGAGCAGATGCCTTGATGTTATCGGGTGAAACCTCTATGGGAGCCCATCCGGCCCAAGTGGTGGAATACATGGTCCGAATTATCGGTACTGTAGAAGAACAATCCGAAATTTATTACAGGGAACATCGGATATCCCAAGACTCTTCCACGTTTATTTCGGATCAATTGTGTTATTTGGCCTCCAGAGCGGCCTACCGCGTCGATGCGAAGGCCATTGTCGGATTTACCAAATCCGGTTATACGGCCTTCCAGGTTTCATCGTACCGACCCAAATCGGGTATTATTATTTTTACGCCCAATCATAGCCTACTTACGAGAATATCGTTGGTTTGGGGGGTTCAGGCTTTGTATTACGACAAATTGACATCGACGGACGAGACCATCGAAGACGTATCCCGAATCCTCAAAGCCAACGGTTGGCTGAAATCTGGTGATGCAGTCGTCAATACCGGGGTGATGCCGCTGCGCAGTGTGCACCGCGCTAATTTTATCAAGCTGACGGTGATCGATTAATCAGTAGGCCCAGGCGCCTCATGGTTTCTACAGGGGAGGTATTGGAGGGATGGAGGTAGGTTTGCAGGCCTGCTTGCGCTGCTCCTTCCAAGTTGATGGGGCTGTCATCAATCATGATCCAATCGGAGGGCTCCATGCTCCATGTTTGGATG
>JBJTSS010000163.1:0-4338 GCA_046079785.1 Bacteroidota bacterium | reverse complement strand
TGCTTTTCTTTTTCTGACCCAAAGGGGACTTGCTGCCGGATTGACCATCTATGCCCCGGCCTTGATCCTCAGTACGGCCTTGGATTGGGATTTGTTATGGACCAATTTGCTCACCGGTACGGTGGTTTTGGCCTATACCTTGAGCGGAGGATCTCGGGCGGTTGCGCGGACCCAGCTCTTGCAAATGTCGGTTATTTTGTTGGGCATGGGCTTGGCCGGCTGGTGGATGTTTCAAAGCCTGCCCGCGCATTGGAGCGGCTCGGATGCGCTTCAACTTTCGGCTTTGGCTGGTAAAACCAAGGCTTTGGTGCTGCGATGGGATTGGAACGATCGTTACAGCCTTTGGACCGGTTTGATCGGAGGAGGATTTCTGATGTTGTCGTATTTTGGAACGGACCAAAGCCAAGTTCAACGCTACCTGGGAGGACAATCCCTCGATCAGAGCCGCCAGGGGCTGCTATGGAATGCTTTCTTGAAACTACCCATGCAATTACTCATATTGGGTTTGGGTGTTTTGATGTATGTGTTTTATGTTTTTGAAACCCCGCCTTTGAATTTTAAGTATCCCGATCGGGTTGCAGAATCGCACAAGGTTGCCTTCGAAAGCCAAGTTCAGGAACGCCGTCGGGTTGCCGAGGCATGGCAGGCCAGCAGGGCGATCGCGACCAAGGACAGCTTGGCCTGGGCATTTAGGCAAAGCGACCACCGCCTGGATTCGCTTCGTCTATTGGCTCAGTCCCAGGGTCTAGGTCCGGTGGCCAAAGAAGATGTAGCGGATACCAATTTTATTTTCATACGTTTTGTCTTGGATTTTTTGCCGGTCGGCTTGGTGGGCTTGCTCATTTCCATGGTTTTTTGTGCTTCGATGTCGTCCACATCCGCGGAGTTAAGTGCTCTGTCCACGACGACCATGGTGGATTTTTATTCCCGTTACACGGGGCAATCACCAGATGGACCACGGGCCTTGAGGATGGGGCGGCTCTTTACGCTCGCCTGGGGTTTGTATGCTTTGGGTTTTGCTTTGTTGGCGGACCGCTTGGGCACCCTGATCGAAGCGGTGAATGTTCTGGGTTCCTTGGTCTATGGTACCATCCTGGGTATTTTTTTGAGCGCCTTTTTTACCAAAAAACTAGGGGGTACTTCGGTCTTGTTGGCTGCTTTGTTGACGGAGGCCCTGGTTCTGGTCCTGTATTTTGGGGCGCATACCCCCTACCTCTGGCTCAATGCGGTGGGCGCTTTGTCGGTCCCCTTGTTGGGTTGGCTTATTCAACCTTGGTTGCCGGGTTTATCTTCGCAACCATCCCAAACTCCTCCCGGTGCCTCGTAAAATACCCCCTACGCCCCCTGCCTTGATGCTCAACCCGGACGACCCCACGGTTCACAAACCCGTTTCCGGTTTGTACGAAGATTGGTTCCTGGATTACGCGTCTTATGTTATTTTGGAAAGAGCGGTGCCTGCACTGGAGGATGGGCTCAAACCAGTACAGCGTCGTATCCTCCATGCCATGGAGGTCATTGACGATGGGCGCTTTAACAAAGTCGCCAACCTCATAGGGCAGACCATGCAATACCATCCGCATGGCGATGCGGCCATCGGTGATGCTTTGGTGGGACTTGGTCAAAAGGACCTTCTCATCGAAACCCAAGGCAATTGGGGCGATGTACGAACAGGGGATTCAGCGGCCGCATCCCGTTATATCGAAGCTCGTTTGTCCAAATTTGCCAAAACGATTTTGTTCAATCCCAGGACCACCCTTTGGCAAATGACCTACGATGGTCGCAAAAAGGAACCCGTGACTTTACCGGCCAAATTTCCTTTGTTGCTGGCCCAGGGCGTGGAGGGGATTGCTGTCGGATTGGCGACCCGGATTTTGCCCCATAATTTTGTGGAGTTAATCGAGGCATCGATTCGCGTTCTTCGTAAACAGTCCTTTACCCTCTACCCGGATTTTCCTACCGGCGGGTTCATGGATATCAGCCAATACCAGGATGGAAGCCGCGGTGGCAAAATACGTTGCAGGGCAAGGATCGAAGAAAACGACAAAAAAGCCCTGGTCATTCGGGAAATTCCTTTTGGCACAACCACCGGTGGTTTGATTGATTCGATTTTGAAAGCCAACGATAGTGGCAAAATCAAAATCCGCAAGGTGGTGGACAATACCGCCGAAAAGGTTGAAATCGAAATTCAGTTACCGGCCGGCGTTTCGATCGACCAAACAGTCGATGCGCTGTACGCTTTTACCGATTGTGAGGTTTCCTTATCGCCCAACGCCTGTGTTATTGAGGGAAAGACCCCGGTTTTTCGGGGTGTCTCCGATATTCTTCGGGCCAATACCGCCCAGACCATGGCTTTGTTGGAGCAGGAACTTCAATTGCGCAAGTCCGATTTGGCGGAACAATGGCATGCGGGATCCTTGGAGCAGATTTTTATCGAAGAGAGGATTTACCGCAAAATAGAAGAATGCGAAACTTGGGAAGCGGTAATCTCGGCGATAGACCGGGGTTTGCAGCCTTTCAAAAAACGATTCCGCCGGGAAATAACTCGGGATGATATCGTCAAATTGACCGAAATCAAAATCAAAAGGATCAGCAAGTACGATAGCTTCAAGGCTACCGAACAGTTGAAAGCATTGCAGGATCAAATGAAGGAAACGGACCATCATTTATCCAACCTGACCACCTATACCATTGATTTTTATCAGCGACTCCTCAAGGAATTTGGGAAAGGCCGTGAACGAAAAACCGAAATCCGAACTTTTGATACCATACAGGCGGCCCAAGTGGCCTTGGCGAGCGAAAAACTCTATGTGAACCGTTCGACGGGGTTTGTGGGTACCGGTCTCAAAAAGGAGGAACTCGTCGGGGATTGTTCCAGCTTGGATGAAATTGTGGTGATACGGCGAGACGGGAAATGCTTGGTCACCAAGGTTTCCGAAAAGGCCTATGTGGGCAAAGATATTCTTTGGGTGGACCTCTACCGACGTCAGGACGATCGAACAGCCTATAACATGATCTATACCGACGGGGAGTCGGGGCACAGCTTGGGCAAGCGTTTTCAAATAGGGGGGATCATCCGGGACAAAGAATACGATTTGACCAAGGGTACCGCCCATACCCGCGTTCAATACCTTTCGTGCCATGCCAACGCGGAGTCCGAAAGGGTGCAGATTCAATTGCATCCCGGGTGCAGGGCGCATAACAAAACTTTTGATTTTGATTTTGCCGAATTGGGAATCAAAAACCGTTCGGCTTTGGGCAATATTGTCACCAAATACCCCATCAAAAAGGTTGTCTTCAAAGAAAAAGGCCAATCGGAATTGGGGGGTCGTCCCTTTTGGTTTGATCCGCCGGTGGGTCGTTTGAACCAGGACGGGCGAGGGGTGTTTTTAGGTCATTTTAACACCGGTGATCTGTTGTTGGCGGTTTACGAAGAAGGTTGTTACGAATTGTTGGAGCCGAATCTTCAACGTCGCTTCGAGACCGCTGAACTACTTCTGCTCAACAAGTGGCTTCCCGAAATTCCATTGAATGTTTGCCATTATGTACCGGCTTCCAAGGCTTGGTACATCAAGCGTTTTTTGATTGAAACCACCACCCAGGGCAAGCGTTTTGTTTTTGTTTCCGAGGACAAGGGGGCCAAAGCGGCTTTTGCCTGGCAACACCCATCCCCTCGGGTCGCTTTTGAGTGGGGAACAACCCGCAAAAAAGACCGGAAGGTTTTGGAATTGGAACAGTTTATCGAGGTCAAAGGTTGGAAAGCCATGGGGAACCGGTTAACACCGCTCCCTTTGCTGGGGGCTGAACTCCTCAACCCCTGGGGTGCCGAGGATTTGACCGATGAGGAAAAATCCATGGTCGAGAAGAACAAAAAGGATATTTGGAACGAAGAGAAGATTGGGCCACCGCCTAGCAAGGGCCGAAAAGCAGGAAACAAACCCAAGGCAGGTTCTAGCGGACCCGGGGAACAGCAAAAATTGTTTTGATGAAACGCGACCCCTCGTTGCTGTTCTTGGTGGGGTTGCAATTGCTGTTGGGGTTGCAGTTTCTTGGTCTGGATCGTTCGGATGAAGACAAGCCCAACCTGCGACCCATCTATTGGGATGTTATTTCGTATTACGCGTATTTGCCTGCGCTATGCATTGAGGGGGATTTGACCCTGTCGTTTGTGGAGGACCCCAAGCGATCCGATGTGCAGGAGCACCGACATCGCTATTGGCCCGAAACCACGCCCAACGGTCACAAGGTGATCAAAACCACCATGGGGGTGGCGCTGATGATGGCTCCCTTTTTTGGGGTTGCCCATGTTTTGGCTCCTGGTTTGGGGTATCCGGCGGATGG
>JBJTSS010000162.1:0-1226 GCA_046079785.1 Bacteroidota bacterium | reverse complement strand
TCCCCCTATTCAACGCTACCCCATGACCGTCCCCAGTCAACACGGTGGTTTTGCCTTGTTGGATTGGTTGGATGGCCCACTGGGCATGCTCATCCAGGCTTTGGACCAGGACCCCAACCGAACCAAAGCCCCGGAGCCCTGGTCGGAACCAGGTCCGGACCCTCGAGCCTTATGGCTGGAAGAGGTTTACGAACAAAACGGTATCTTGAATGGCCGGGTTTTGTATGCGGACAGTTACGGTAACCTGCATACCAACCTGGACAAAGCCACCGTGCAGGCCTTCGTTGGCGATAGCCCCTTTGAAATAATGCTGCGCTCTCCCTTGAGCCACGAAAACCGGGCCTTTAGAATTCAGGGCCATTACCGAGGCAACGAGCATGAGCACCTCAACCTGCTTTACAACGCGATGGGCTACCTCGAAATCGCTTTGGCCCAAAACCACGGGGAGTCCCTCCTCGGTCTCCGGGTGCAGGACAAAGTCATGATTGTCCGCTCCTAACAGGAACCTTTGGTGGGATTATCTTTGGGGACATGATAAACCCTTTACCTCTTCAGGGCCAAGTTGCCTTGGTCACCGGAGCAAGCCGTGGCATAGGCACCGGCATTGCCCGCAAATTGGCATCGCACGGTGCGGCCATCGCCTTCACCTACAAATCATCCGAGCAAGCCGCCTTGGAGCTCCAAAAGGAGCTGCAATCCATGGGGGTCAAGGCCCAAGCTTACGCCTCCGATGCCGCTGATTATGCCCAAGCAGAACACCTTATCGAAAAAATCCTGAATGACTTTGGAGGTCTGGATATCGTGGTCAACAACGCCGGGATCACCCGCGATCAATTGCTGATTCGTATGAGCGAAGAGCAATGGGACCAGGTGATGGACAACAACCTCAAGTCCGTCTTTAATGTCTGCAAACATGCCGTTCGTCCGATGATGAAGCAACGCAAAGGCAGCATCATCAACCTTTCGTCGGTGGTTGGTCGCAGTGGTAACGCCGGCCAAAGCAATTATTCAGCATCCAAAGCCGGGGTTATTGCATTTACTCGCTCTTTGGCCAAAGAATTGGGCTCTCGTAACATTCGATGCAATGCCATCGCGCCAGGTTATATCGAAACCGAAATGACCGGACAATTGGACCCCGAAATTTCGGCAGCATGGAATGCCAAAATTCCTTTGGGGCGCCCAGGAACGGTAGAGGAAGTCGCTGAACTGGTAGCATTTATGGCCTC
>JBJTSS010000161.1:0-2255 GCA_046079785.1 Bacteroidota bacterium | reverse complement strand
CCAAAATTAAAGCCCATAAAGCAGGGCGAATGCAGCAAGCGGACACCAACGAAGAAGTAGGTCTGGGCATGTTCATGGTTTGAAAACGCTAAAATTAGCAAGAATTAACAGTAAAAAATCGAAAATTAGAAGTAACGAGGGGTTAAAATTCGCCTTTGGGGCTTAGGGGGTAATTTGAGGGTGAAATCATAGCCCAAGAAGGCTTCGTGTGATCCGTTGGTCAGGGTACCCAAATCACCCAGGTGTTGCGAAAAAGAATAACCAAAGCGAACACCATTGCGCATGCGGTAACCGAACATGCCAACGACACCGTCGTTTTGGGAATACCCCCCGCCCAACCAGAGGCGGGTACCCACCGAGAGCATTAGGTTATAGTCCAACTGCTGAACGGAGTTGTTGGTCTTGAACAAGACCGAAGGCGTCAACCGGAAATACTTGCCCAAAGGAATCTGGTAGCCAGCAGAGGCAAAAAGATTGCGGGCGTAGGTTAGGGTTGAACCGGTGGTATTGAACTGGAGAGCCGGTTCATTCAAATGGTTGGCCGCCAAATTGAGAAACCATTTCTTGGAATAAAACTGGATGCCCGCGCCCAAATCAAACGTGGTGGCCTGCACATTGCTGGCAATCAACAAAGGGTCGTTGGGATTCTCTGGACGGAACTTGGTGCCGTCCAACGAGGTTTGCAGCATACCACCGTAGACACCCAGGCCTATGCTGAAAGTGCGCAATGGGATACGTAAAGCATAATTCAGGCGGACATTGGTGGATTTATTAAAGTACTCCTCATCCTGCACCACCAACAGCCCTAATCCACCGCGCAAAAATTCAACGGGAGCATGAATGCTAAAAGACGTGGTTCTGGGGGATGCATTTTCGGGGATATTGACCCACTGATACCGGCTGGCAACCATCGTGCTGATGGCATCCCTGGACCCCGTTACCCCCGGGTTGTAAAAAAAGTCATTGAACATGAACTGGTTCCATTTGGGCTCCTGCTGGGCAGAAACCGTGGTGGTCCAAAACAGGAACATGAACAAGGCAGCAACTCGACGGAAGAAAAGAAGGCTCACCATGGGATAATTGCCGAAGAAACAACAGAAACGGGAAATTCCCAACTATTTCTGGGCTTTTTTGATGCTAGCTTCCAAAGCCATGACCAAGGACGGGAACTCAGGACTGGGCGCAGCAATGTCCAACCGTAGGCCATTCTCCTGAACAGCAGAATGGGTTTGAAGGCCCAGGGCGGCTATTTTGGTCGTCCCCTGAACAAAATCCGGAAAATTCTCAAAAAGCGATTTGATGCCCATAGGGCTAAAAAAGCAAAGAACATCGTATTTGATGTCCGCCAAATCGCTTAAATCGCTAGCCACCGTTCTAAACATAACCGCTTTGGTTACCTTGAGGCCCTGTTTTTGGGCTTCATCCGAGAATGTATCTTGAAGGATGTCGGAACAAGGCATTAAATAGGAAGCCTCCTTGTGTTTGAGCATTTGGGGGAGTAGATCCTCCAATTTGCCTTTTCCAAAAGAAATTTTGCGCTTCCTCAACTGGGTATATTTCTGCAAATACAACCCGACCGCTTCCGAAATGCAGTAGTAACGGGTCTCCGGATCAATGTCGCAACGCATTTCTTCACAAAGCCTGAAATAATGATCGATGGCGTTGCGGCTGTTAAAGACGATGCTGGAATAGTCCGAAATAACGAGGCGGTTCTTGCGGAAATCCTTGGCGGGCACCCCCACCACCTCGATGAACGGCCTAAAATCAACTTTGATGTTGAATTTGGTCGCCAAATCGGCCAACGGAGATCTTTCACCTGGCTCCGGTTTCTGTTGGGAAACAAGAATACTTCGGATTTTACCTTTGGGGTTAGGTGTTTCGGCCATGCAGGATAAAATGGGCAAGAAGGGTGAGGGGTAAAATTTCGAAGGTGCAAATATAAAAAATCATTAAAAGAAGGCGGTCAAGTCCAAACTCTGCAGCAATCCGACCCTGACGGACCCATCGAAAGAACAGGGTTAGGAGCAACAAGGTGCCTAATCCCAGATTAACCCCTTGCTTCAAAGGGGTATCCCCAAAGCCCAAAACCAAGGCCCATAGCAAAACCAAGGGCAGCCATAGATGGCTCAAAAGCCTGGACCAAAGGCGTGTAGCCTGCACCATTTCCTGCCACTCAACGGCCCAACCCAGCAAGCCTTGCCATGCGTGGATGAGCCAACCCGCCAAAACCAGGCCGACCATCCACAACAACGTTG
>JBJTSS010000160.1:0-1987 GCA_046079785.1 Bacteroidota bacterium | reverse complement strand
TTAAAACGTAATTCGGAGTCAAAACTCCGAGCAACCAATTGGACACCCGCGGGACCAGCACTGGTATCGGCCACCAGTTCCCGGGATTCATTACGAACCGCGTAGCGGGAGCGTTCCAGGCTTAGACCGTAGGATATTTTGAGACCAGACTGGCTACGGAGCTGATGCTCAAAACGAAATCGATTATCGCTTTCCTGGGATAGGTAGTCCTGTAGTCGGAGACTGTCTTCGTTGTTGTTAAGATGCTTGTATTGAACATTGTTAAGCATATTTCGACTGAGCACAAAGGTCATGACACCGGACTTAGCAAAATGTTTGTACACCAAACCGTTGGTGTAATTCCATTGGGTAGTGACGGGCAAATACCCCAGAATATAACGTTGCTGGTCCACCAGTTCGGTGTCCACTTTGGGGTTGAGAGCAGGATCGTAACTCAAGTTGAGCGAGGTGTTCAACTGAAACTGATCAATGGCCCCCAAACCCACGAAATACAACTCGTTCCGGTCGTTTATTCGGTGTTTGATTTTGGCTTGAAATCCATTGAAGGTCGGTAGAAAAGGCAAACCAATGGCACTAAACAAAAACTGCAAATAACTGCGCCTTGCGGAAACCACATACGAGGTCTTTGGGCCGATTGGACCCTCGGCAATCAGGCCGATATCGCTGGCGCCCACAATAGAACGAAAGGCCGCCTTGTCTGTTCGGGCATCCTTCTGACGAAATTCAAAGACGGAACTCAAGGCGTTGCCACGGTTCGCAGGAAATGCCCCGGAATAGAAATCCACTTCGCGAATCATGTCCACGTTGATAATGCCGACCGGACCACCCGAACTCCCCTGGGTTGCAAAGTGGTTAATCACCGGCACTTCCACCCCATCCAAAAAAAAGCGATTTTCGTTGGGCGCCCCACCTCGGATGATGATATCGTTTCTAAAACTCACCCCGGAGGATACCCCGGGCAAGGACTGTATGGCCTTGGATAGATCCCGGTTGCCCCCGGGATTCCTTTGGATTTCGGCCACGCCTATATTGCGCAGGGACAAGGGGCTTTCTTCGGTTCTCGAAAAAGCAGAGGCCTGAACTTCGACCGCTTGAAGGGAACGGCTATCCGTTTCCAATTCCACGTCCAACAAAGCAACCCGGGCATCACTGACTTGGATCTCAAAAAAGGTTTTGGTTTTGTACCCCAAATAAGACACCTTGACATTATAAAAACCCCTCTCCAATTGGTCCAAGGTGTACTGCCCCTTATCGTCGGTGGTGGTACCGCGGGTTGTGCCTTCGATGACCACGTTAACAAAAGGTAACGGCTGCCCGTTCAATGCATCTCGAACCTTTCCGGTTATTTTGCCTTTTTGGGCTAGGGCTGGATGATAGGTAAACGAAAAAAGGGCAATGAACAGTCCACCCAAGGCGAGGGCATGGAAACGATGACGAAGCTGGATCAATTTGAATAGGGTTAGTGGATTATTTGGTTCGGTAAAGTTGCCACCAGGGTATACCCGGCGATTCGTGATGTTCCCAGTGGTACCCAAAAAAATAGCAAGTCAACATAGCCCAAACATGGTTGGCGGCCATGCTACGGGAACGATGGATATTGTTGGGAACTGCACCTGTTTCCTCGTTGCTGTAATGGGGCCGGTACGTTCCAAAATAAAAGAGCTGCAACAAGGCCAAAACGGAGGGAACGATGTAAAATTGGACCATGGAAGCCGCATCGACACCCAAGTATTGGAAGGCATTGTACAAGATGGCACAAGCCAGGATTTGCGTCCATCGAACGTAGTGACGAATAAATTTCCAAAACCAAGGAAAGAAGCGAGGAGGGCCAAAATCGGGGTCTTCGTCAGTCCCAACAAATTGATGGTGACGATGATGCTCGGGCAACATACGGGACCACGAATTAAAGGCAAAGGCCCCCAGGCACAAAAAGCCAACCCATCGATTGACCCAGGGGTAATGGCTGACTGTACCGTGGATGGCATCG
>JBJTSS010000159.1:0-3630 GCA_046079785.1 Bacteroidota bacterium | reverse complement strand
CGGTCAAACCAAAAGCAAACCAGGCATTCATGGGGCGTTGGTGGTTTTTCCATTCTTGGGCCTGCCACCCGGCCAAGGTCACCATAGCCACCAGCAGGGTGTCGGTCCGTACATCCTGAAGCATCAAGCCCATGCCCAAGTTAGCACTGTAAAAAAAGCGAGCAGGCCATAGGGCTTGGGCACCCATCAACGCAGCCGCCCAGCGACCGATCGCCCAGCAACCCAAAAGCCCCGCCAATACCGAAAACAACTTGGCACCCAAGGAGGTTGACCCCAACAGCCGGGTCCCCCAAGCCGCACACCAAAACACCAAGGGAGGTTTATCGGGATACCCTCGGGATTGGTACAGGGCACCGTGCTCCTGCAGGGCAAACCATGAAGAGCCATGGTTCATCTCTTGTCCCATGGAGGCGTATTGGGCGGCATCCACCTCCATCAAGTCCACGTTCAAACCGGACCAGACGGCGATCACTGCCAAGACGCCCAATAACCAAGCCCCCAGGCCCATGCTTCGAAGCCTTACCGCGACCAAAGGTTGTATTTTAGGATGCAATAGACGGCCCTGAACCCGTCTTTCCAGTTGATTTTTTTGCCCTCATCGTAGGTGCGACCGTAATACGATATACCCACTTCGTAGATCCGAATTCCGGGTACCCTGGCTAAACGTGCGGTGATTTCCGGTTCAAAGCCAAAGCGATTTTCCTGCAGGTTCAGGCTCTGTGCCAGGGGCGTTCGCATCATTTTGTAGCAGGTCTCCATGTCCGTTAGGTTCAGGTTGGTCAGGGCATTGCTCAAAAAAGTCAAGACTTTGTTGCCCAGGGTATGCCAAAAGAAGAGGATGCGGTGAGGCTTGCCTCCCATAAAGCGCGATCCATAGACGGCATCGGCCTTGCCCCGCAAGAGGGGTGCCAACAAGACGGTGAACTCCGCGGGGTCGTATTCCAGGTCGGCGTCTTGGACCACGACGTAGGATAGGGTGGCCATGGCCAGTCCGGTTCGAAGGGCGTGGCCTTTGCCTCGGTTCTGGTTCAAATGCAGAATTTGTAGGGGCCTGTCGCGGTTCTCGGCTTGGTACCGGTCCAGAAGGGAGCCCGTTAGATCGGTCGAGCAATCATTGATCACAATGACCTCTTTGTTCAAATTATCAGGCAATTGCGTTTGGAACAAAACGTCCAAAATTCGAACAATGGTCTTTTCTTCGTTGTAGGCCGGAACCAAAATGCTTAGTCCGGGGGGATAGGTTGGGGTGGAGGTCAACGGGTGTCTTTTGACCGCAAATCAAAGCAAGAATACCGGGACCGCTGCACTTGGCCTTTACTTTGCGTCCCAAACCACCCCCTTATGGCCAAAAATCTATTAATCGTGGAATCCCCGGCGAAAGCCAAAACCATCGGCGGATACCTGGGCAGTGATTTTGTGGTCAAGTCATCCTACGGGCATATTCGGGACCTGGCCAAAGGGAACAACGCGGTAAAGGTGGACCAAGGGTACGCCCCGGAATACCTGGTTCCGGACGATAAGAAAGCCGTGGTCAGCGAACTCAAAAAATTGGCCAAAAGCTCGGACCTCGTCTGGCTTGCATCGGATGAAGACCGGGAAGGGGAGGCCATCGCTTGGCACTTACAAGAAGTTTTGGGTTTACCTGACACCAAAGTAAGGCGCATTGTTTTTCACGAAATCACCAAACCTGCGATTACCAACGCCGTGGCCAATCCCCGCAAAATTGACGTGGATTTGGTGATGGCTCAGCAGGCCCGACGCATTTTGGATCGGTTGGTGGGCTTTGAGTTATCGCCCTTGTTATGGCGCAAAGTCAAGCCCGGTTTATCCGCAGGTCGCGTCCAATCGGTCGCCGTCCGTCTATTGGTTGAAAGGGAGCGGGAAATCCATGCATTCAATGCGCAGGCGGCTTTTCGGGTTAATGGATGGTTTCAAGCCGAAAAATCCACCTTCAAAACCGAGCTCAATCGGCGTTTCGAAAAAGAAGAAGAGGTTAGCCTCTGGTTGAGCAAGGCCATGCCCTTGGCATGGACCGTCAGCGCCATCGAAAAGAAGCCTTTGACCAAAGGCCCTGCCGCTCCGTTTACCACCTCAACCTTGCAGCAAGAAGCCTCCCGCAAACTTCGTTTTGGGGTCAAGAAAACCATGCGGGTTGCCCAAACATTGTACGAAGGAGGATTTATAACGTACATGAGGACCGATAGTGTCAATTTATCCCAGACCGCTTTGGCCGAATCCCGGGATGCCATTCTGGAGGCTTACGGTCCCACCTACCATCAGCAGCGCCAATTCAAAACCAAATCGGCCTCGGCCCAAGAGGCCCACGAAGCCATTCGGCCTACCGATTTTAAGCGCCCCCAGGTTTCCGATTTGGAAAAAGACCAGCAAGCTCTCTACGAGCTTATTTGGAAAAGGGCCGTGGCCAGCCAAATGGCCGATGCCAAAATCGAAAAAACCAAAATTACCGTGGGTGCCAAGGAATTGCCCGAGGTTTTTGGGGCAGAAGGCGAGGTCGTGCTTTTTGATGGTTTTCTCAAGCTTTATTTGGAGGGGAACGATGACGAGGACAACGACAAAAACGAGGACCAACAGGCCAACGGCCTTCGACTTCCGGTTTTGGTCCAAGGAGCCTCTACCCCCGTCGAACGGATGTTGGCCACCCAGCGCTATACCCGACCCCCATCCCGTTATACCGAAGCCAGTTTGGTCAAGAAATTAGAAGAACTTGGCATAGGCCGTCCGTCCACTTACGCTCCCACCATTTCTACGGTCCAGGACCGCGGTTATGTCGAAAGCACTCAACTGGAGGGAAATGTTCGTGATTACATTGTTTTGGAAATGGAAAAAGGCCAGCCTCAGCAAAGGCAGGTGATGCAAGAAACCACCGGTGCCGACAAAGGCAAACTGCGCCCCACCGATATTGGGATGATTGTTACGGATTTTTTGTTGGCCAAGTTTCCCGTCGTCATGGATTACGGTTTTACCGCAGGGGTCGAAGGTAATTTTGACCAAATAGCAGAGGGTAACCTGGTCTGGACCCGCATGCTGGATGAATTCTACGGGCCTTTTCACAAGGCGGTATTGGACGGGACCGAATCGGATCGGGTGAACGGGTCCCGTGTTTTGGGCCAAGTGGGCGACCTGGAATACAGCGTTCGCATGGCCCGTTACGGGGTCGTGGCTTGTAGGGTTTTGATGAGCGATCCAGAGGCCAAACCCCAATACGCCAAACTCAAACCGGGAATGAGCATGGAACAATTGGATCTGGACCAAGCGTTGGACCTGTTCAAATTGCCACGTCAACTTACCCCATACCAAGAAAAATCGGTCAAAGTGGCTTCCGGTCGTTTTGGACCCTACGTGCAGTGGGGGGACCTCTTTGTTTCCATACCCAAAGAATACGACCCGCTTAGCCTCACCGATGAGGAGGCTGTGTTTTTGATTCAGGACAAAGAGCGCGCTCTTGCCGAACGATTGATCAAAGATTTTCCAGACAGCGGAATCCAAATTCTCAAGGGACGCTTCGGACCCTACCTAACCCGTAACGGTGAGAATTACCGCATACCCAAAGGGGCCGACGTGGTGACCGCGGACGAAGCACAATGTGTCCAATGGATTGAACAATCCCCA
>JBJTSS010000158.1:0-5649 GCA_046079785.1 Bacteroidota bacterium | reverse complement strand
CAATGTACATGGCCGGCCTTTTGCGGACGGCTTCCAGTCCTTCGAGGACTTGGATGTTTTCGGCTGAATATTGAGACGAGGACGATGGTGTCATGGTGGGGGTGGGGGAATTAGGAAGAAAAAATTAGGTGATAGACCCTGGTTATCGCCTAAAAATAAGCCTAGACGGGCAAGAAAGAACGGGCATTATTTACGCAGGTACATGACCTCTTGGACAGCTTTAACCACCTTTTCGACCGAAGGGAGGTAGGCTGCGACCAAGGGCATCGAATAGGACATGGGAACATCGGCGCCGTTAACGCGGACCACCGGTGCGTCCAGTTCATCAAAGGCGTCCTTCTGGATTCGATAAGCGATTTCGGAGGATACCGAAGCAAAAGGCCAACTTTCATCCACCACAACCATCCGGTTCGTTTTGCGGACGCTTCTAAGCAGGGTGGCATGATCCAGAGGCCGGATACTCCGCAAATCGATAACCTCGGCGCTGATGCCTTCGGCTGCCAAGGCATCGGCTGCGGCCAACACCACCTTCATCATCTTGTTGTAGGAAACCAGGGTAACATCGGTGCCGCTGCGTTTGATATCCGCCAAACCGATAGGAATGAGGTATTCGCCATCGGGTACGGGGCCTTTGTCTCCGTACATCTGTTCGGATTCCATGAAAATGACTGGATCCTCATCCCGAATGGCGGATTTGAGGAGGCCTTTGGCATCGGCGGGGTTGCTGGGGGAGACGACTTTGAGACCGGGAACATTGGCGTACCAGCTTTCGAAAACCTGGGAATGCTGGGCGGCCAGGGATCCAGCCGAACCGGAAGGACCGCGAAAAACGATGGGAACTGAAACCTGGCCACCAGACATGTTGAGCATTTTGGCGGCGGAATTGACGATTTGGTCGATGGCGACCAACGAGAAATTAAAGGTCATGAACTCAATCACCGGCCTAAGGCCGTTCATCGCAGCACCCACCCCGATTCCGGCAAAACCAAGTTCCGCAATGGGGGTGTCAATGATCCGCCTAGGACCAAACTCATCCAATAATCCCTGGCTAACCTTGTAGGCGCCGTTGTATTCGGCCACTTCTTCGCCCATCAGAAACACGCGGTCGTCCCGCAGCATTTCTTCTCTCAGGGCCTCCCTCAGGGCCTCTCTAAATGCAATTTCCCTCATTGGTCTTTTTTAGCGGTGCAAAAATACGCTTTTTTGACCCTCTAACAGGGTTCTTTAAAGGGTTTTTAAGGGGGATTTTTTGAACAAGACCGAGGAATTGGGGTAATTTTGGGGGTGCGCAATTCGCTACGAATTTTGGGGGTCTTGGTGGTCATGCTCGGTGGCGCGGTGTTGGTCTATTGGGCCCAGACCTACGAGCAAAGCAGGCGCTTGGCTTGTGTTCGGGTTTTGACCACGACCCAGTTTTTGACCCAAGGCGCTACGGTCGGCATCGAGGGCAAGAGTGCCTTCTTTTGGTCGCCCAGCTTGCGTTTGTCTAGCGAATCGGGCCAAGGACTTGTTGCCCCGCTGCCGGTGGATTCCACCCGTTGGGCCGTGTTACAACGCTATCGTCCCGGGCAGGCCCCTTTGGCTGTTGCTCTCCAAATGCAAGTTTTGACCAAGGTGATCCAACAACGCAAGCTCCAAAGCGTTGTTTTGTTAGTTTCGGACCAAGAAATGGAGGCCTGGACGCACGCTTTGAGTCGTTCACTCGTTTTAGAGGTTTGTCGTTGAACGTATTTTTGACCTTTTGACCCCCCTTACCGTATGTTGATTTTAGCGGCCATCGCCAACCCTTATTTGTTCAGGCAGGCCTGCCGTTGGGTTGGGGTCTCGCTGGTCCTGATCATGGTGACCGGTTCCCTACGGGCCTCCACAACCTCCCTGGGGCAAGGGGTTGGGGTGACTGGTTTGTTGCCCAACCATGGACAATGGCCAGACCATGTTTTGGCCCATGCGGATTGGCCCGGACTTCGTTTGTTTGTCCAAAAAGATGGATTGCGCTGGGTAGCCTACCGCAACGACGGTTGCCACGGGGGTCACCTGGAGGGCTCAACGACCATCAACCCCACCCAAAACCTCGAAGGCCATGCCTGGGAGCAGCGTTTTGTCGGTGGCTTAGCCCAAAAATCAACCATGCAATGCCGAGATAGCCTGGGCTATCCGGTGAATTACCTCCAAGGCTCCGGGCCTGCATCTTGGGCGCAGCACGTGTTCCCGGTTCGAGAACTTCGTTTCCCAAATTTCTATCCGGGGATTGATTGGATTCTGCGGGTTGATGGGGATCTCAAATACGAATTTCATGTGCAACCCGGGGCCGATCCTGGCCGCATTCGGATGGAGATCGATGGGGTTACCCCACGGTTGAACGAGCAGGGTCGTTTGGTTTACGCAACCCAGGTGGGGGATTATTTGGACGACGCACCCGTTTCTTGGACCACAACAGGGGGATTGGATACCAAAACCCCCGTGTCATCATCGTGGAAAAAAATCAAAGGGCAGTGGACGTACCGTATCGGCCCGTATGCGAGCAATGCGGTGTTGGTTATTGATCCCCGCATGATTGGGGCAACTTACAGCGGCTCGGGGGTGGATAATTGGGGATTCACGGCAACCTACGACAATGCAGGGAATATGTATTTGGGGGGGATTGCTTTCGGGCCCGGTTATCCGACGACATTGGGCGCATTCAGCTTCGCGCCCGGTCAAAATCAGCCTTCCGGAAACCCCAACTTTTACTACGATGTGGCTTTGACCAAATACTCGCCCAACGGAGGGCAGGTTTTGTTCAGTACCTACCTCGGTGGGTTGGGGCAGGAACGCCCTTCGTCCCTCATTTTTGACGAAAATGCCCAGTCGTTGTTGGTTTTTGGACGAACCAATTCGGCCAATTTTCCCATTACAGCCGGGGCCTATCAACCCTCCCTCAGTGGATCCTACGATTTGTTTGTAACACGGCTTTCATCCACCGGATCTTTGTTGGCATCCACCTATTTGGGTGGCACGGGTGCCGAAGGAACCAATGCCATCGGTACGCCCTACACCACCTCGTCGTTGCAGTTCAACTACGGTGATGATAGCCGAGGTGAAGTGGTCATTGCACCGAACGGGGATGTCTTGCTGGTGTCCAATACTCAATCGGCTAATTTTCCTGTGACAACGGTAACCGGCACGCTTCAGGGAACCTTTGGCGGCGCAATGGATGGGGTGGTATCCCGCTTATCGCCCAATCTCAACCAATTGCTTTTTTCGACTTTTTTGGGCGGTGGGAGTATGGATGCCACCTATGCCATCAAGCCAGGGGTTGGCGATACGGTCTTTGTGGCCGGTGCGACCTTTAGCCAGACCACTTTTTTTCCAAACCATAACCGGGGTTATGACCTGAGCCACAACGGACAAGCGGATGGGTATGTCATGATGATGCGGACCGGCAATCCGCCCTTTAGCCAACCCCAACTGGTATCGCTGACCTATTGCGGGACCACGTCTTACGATCAGAATTTTCTCCTGGAACGGGATAACCGCGGGCATATTTATGTGGCCGGCATCAGTATGGGTAACATTAATCAAAGTGGAACCCGCTGGTTCCAATCAGGTGCCAAACATTATATACAGAAGTACAGTCCTTTCTTGGATACCTTGTATTGGTCAGCCCCGGTGGGTTTGCCTTTTTTGAATGGGGTGCCCCAATCGGCCGGTCCGGCACTTTCGTTAACAGCGTTTTTGGTGGATCGTTGCGGTAAAATTTATTTGAGCGGTTGGGGTGGAGATTTGAATGCCACCTTCAATTCCAATATACAGACCATGCGGGGTTTGCCGATTACGGCGAATGCCTTGCAACCGGGTACCACCGGTAGCGATATGTATTTGCTGGTCTTGGCCCCGGATGCCGATACCCTGGTTTACGCTACGTATTTGGGTGGATCCATATCGGAGGAGCACGTGGACGGTGGGACCAGTCGTTTTTCGCCGGATGGCATTGTTTACCACGCCGTTTGCGCAGGTTGTCGGGGCAATTCAGATTTTCCGGTTACATCGTCCGCGGTGTACCCGTTCAACCAATCAACCAATTGCAATGCCTTGATTTTTAAGTTGGATCTGGAATTGGTCCGCCCCAGGGCAGGCATCCGCATGGTGCCATCCGACACCAATGTATGCGTTGGATCTCCCATACGTTTCGAAAATACGGGAACCACAGGCTCATCTGTTTGGTGGACGATTGGGGCCATTGGTCAGCCTCCATTGCACAGTGCCCAAACTTCTTCAACCCAGTACACTTTTACCACACCGGGCACTTATCGAGTGCGATTGGTGGTGGAGGGTTGCCAACAATTTGATACCACCTTCAAAACGGTGATCGTTACCCCCCCGCCAATCATCACCAAGTATGCACCGCCAACCGCATGTCCGGGGGATACCGTTTGGTTGCGTGTGGATTCGTTGGATGCTTCCGGGGGGCTTTTGTCCATCACTTGGTTGGCGGATCCGTACTTGTTGCCCGGCGCTCCGGGTCAATTTCGACGTCGGGCGGTGGTGCCTGGTACGCGGTGGTTTTATTTTGATGTGATTTCGGCTTCGGGTTGCGTTTTGCGTGATAGCTTGAGGGCCAGCACCATAGCGCCCAAAGCTGTTTTTGGTAACGATACCTTGCGTTGGTGCTGGGACCGAAGCCAAGCCTTGCAGCCCTTGACCGGGTTTCGTTCCTATCGTTGGTTTAGTGATGCCGAGATTACGAACCAAAATCAAACGGTCCAAAATTTTACGGCCCTGCAACCGCGTTGGGTTTACTGCAGAGCCTTCGACGATACCTGCTTTCACGTGGATTCGGTTTATCTCTTGCCGGAGATCAAGGCAACGGTTAGCCTAGGTCCGGATTTGTATTTTTGCCAGCAAATCAATAGAACATTGGTTCCAACCGGCGGGGTTACCTACGAGTGGTCTGATGGTAGCACCGGGAATACCTACAATTTAAATTCCGGGGGTTCGGGGTTTGTTTGGGTAATTGCCCGGGATGCGGATGGTTGCCGCAGTCTTCCCGACACCCTGTACTATTTTGATGACCCCGTCTCAGCAGCAATTTCGATAAGTCCACCCGATACGGCCTTTGCTCCTCAAGCGGTTTATTTCTTTAACCAGTTTTCTCCTAACATTGATTCGGTTTATTGGTTTTTTGGAGACGGGTCTAGCAGTTCTTCGTTTAATCCGGTGCATTCTTACACGGATACAGGGACCTTTTACGGTTATATGTTGGCATTTTCAACCCGCTCGGGTTGTCGGGATAGTATTCCCTTTGTTTTGGTCGTGGACACGGTGGTGATGGATTTCCCGAATGCTTTTTTGCCTGAAACCGAAGGGATCAATGCGCTTTTCCGTTCTTTTACCCGAAATCTCCTTTCGTTGGATTTTAAGGTTTACGACCGCTGGGGCCAGAAAATTTTTGAGACCAACCAAGTGGAGGTCCTGTGGGACGGCACCCAGGGTGGGAGGCCGGTCATGCCAGGGACCTACGTCTATACAGCCGATGGAATAGGCAAAAACGGCGCTGATTATTTCCGAAAAGGCCTGATTCACGTGGTGAGGTAGGTTTTTTTTGACCAAGGGCGGGTATATTTGCGCCTCTTTACAGGAAAGATTCCGTAGCTCAGCCGGTAGAGCAAT
>JBJTSS010000157.1:0-1420 GCA_046079785.1 Bacteroidota bacterium | reverse complement strand
CGGAGCCCGTGGTCTTGGTGGATTCCCGCCTCGGAAGTTCCGCCTGGGTTGCCTTGGTTGGCGGTCGTTGGCTATTGGCCTTGAACCCCGGAAAACAAGCGGTTAGAATTCCATACCGCGACCTTTTGGAACGTTTGGGACCGGGCTGGACCCTGATGCCCCGACCCACATTGCATGGTGGTGGCATGGCTAGATATGATTCCTTGGGATGGACGTTGGAACCTGGAGAAACCTGGGTTTGGGGAACCCTGCCTCCACCGGCCATGCTCCATGCCCCTCAACCCTTGGACTTACCCTTTCCCCTTCCTGCAAATCTGGATTTCTGGTTGGACCGGGCCCGCCTCTTGGCCGAAGTCAAAGACCAATCCTATGACGACAGGGGTAGCAACGGGAACTTGGCCTACCCAAAAGCCTTTGTAGGGAACCCCGGGGATTTGGCGGGCCTGCGCTGGTTGCACAGCCCCACCGGTGGGTATATCCTGGAAATACAGATGCAGGGGCCCCTTTCGAGAGTTTGGAATCCACCCCATGGCATGGACCACCTCCACTTGACCGTAGATTTTACAGAAAACGTCGGGAACATGACCTTGAATCGTGCATCCTACACCCTTAACGGTTGGTCAGCAACGGGTGATGGGCCTTGGGAATGGTACACGCGCCCCGATGAAGGGAAGGTTTACGCCGTTTTTGGCTCAAATCCTCCCTTGGAGCCATTGAGGGCGGTTTCTACCGGGGAAGCAAGCACCCTCCGCTTGCTGGTACGCTCCTGGGATGTGGATGGTGATGGTCAGCTCCGATCGATACGGCCCAACCCGGGTCCTTACGAGTTTGGGGGAGACCCCGGAGCCGAGGCCTGGATGGATCAGGTTGAACTGGCCCTGCCCTTGGTCCGGTATTGACCTTTAACAAAAATAAAATATCGTATTCCGTTTGGTAATGCGCTCTATTTACTATACATTTGCATTTGGTAATGCCTTTATGAAATATTTAACGGCGCTTTTAGTGGTCTTTTTGGCCTCTTTTACGCATTCCTGGGCTCAAGTGAACCCTCCGGGAGTGCCGTATTATTATTTTAGATCGTACACTCTTCCCACCTCGGCCAATATTCAGGACAATTTGGGGATGGTGACCTTGAGGAATATCAACGTGAATTCACCCAATGCCGTTAACGGAATTGTCACCATAGCCCCGATTACCAGTTCGTATGCGGGTCTCATGCGCATTGAAGGATCACCGGGTAAGCGCGTTCGCTTAACTTACCTGACCTTTGAATCTCTGCTCGAAGAAGGCGGTAGTGGTGGGGTTGTGGTGGCCAATTATCGCATTAGTGGTTTTGGAGAAGACAACCAAATATCCAGTATCCTCTTGGATATCGGTGAAGCCACTATCACCATCAGCGACCAAGGGTATTATTTTCTAT
>JBJTSS010000156.1:0-3557 GCA_046079785.1 Bacteroidota bacterium | reverse complement strand
TTGGCAACTGCACTCTGTTGAACCAGGAGGCAGTGAGCATTCATTACATCGTAGGTATTCAAATCCTGAGCAATCATAACCCGGGCGTTGGGAATGTTACGACCAGAAAGTACCAAATTCGGCTGATTTTCCCCGGTGACCAAAAGCACACGACGACCGTCCAGCTGAAAATTGC
This sequence comes from Bacteroidota bacterium, assembly GCA_046079785.1. Classification (GTDB taxonomy): domain Bacteria; phylum Bacteroidota; class Bacteroidia; order UBA7662; family UBA7662; genus SYHX01. The sequence goes on along the minus strand of JBJTSS010000156.1, from coordinate 3,382 downwards.
GTATCAAGGTCATAAATTCTTTGGTCTTGGGCGTGTCCATGGAAAAGTCCTCCACAACAAACAATTGGTTGCCCGATACTTTGTAGGAAAGGGCTGAACGACGCGCGAGTTGACGCAGCTTCTTGTTGAGTTTGAAGGAATAATCCCTTGGCTTAGGACCAAAAACACGGGCTCCACCGTACATCAAGGGGCTGTTGATATCCCCGCGGCGAGCGCCACCGGTACCTTTTTGACGGAAAAGCTTGCGGGTTGAACCGCTCATTTCGGACCTTTCCTTGGCTTTGGCGGTTCCTTGACGGCGGTTGGCGAGGTGCAACTTGACGTCCAAATAAATGGCGTGGTCGTTGGGCTCGGAACAAAAGACCTGATCATCCAGGACCACTTTGCGATCGGTGGCCTGACCTGAGCGGGAGTAAACGGCGGTTTCCATGACTGAGGCGTATGAATTATTTCTGAACCAAAACCCATGAACCGTTGGCGCCGGGTACAGAACCCTTGACCACGAGAAGATTTTGTTCGGGATAAACTTTGACTACTTGTAAATTCTGAGCGGTACGACGTACATCTCCGGTTTGACCGGCCATACGCATCCCTTTAAAAACACGGCTTGGGAAAGACGAAGCACCCAGAGAACCTGGTGCGCGCAACCGGTTGTGCTGACCGTGGGTTTGACCACCCACCCCACCAAAACCATGACGCTTGACCACCCCTTGGAAACCTTTACCCTTGGTTACCCCAATGACGTCAACGGTATCTCCTTCATTAAAAAGAGTTACATCGACATGGTCTCCTAGCTTCAAGTCTTGTTCAAAACCATGGAACTCGGTAACCTTGGCCTTGGGGGTTGTACCGGCTTTTTTGAAGTGCCCAATCAAAGGCTGGGTGGACGACTTCTCTTTGCGATCCCCATAGGCCAATTGAATGGCCTCGTAGCCATCCTTGTCCTTGGTGCGGACCTGGGTTACAACACAAGGACCAGCCTCCAGAACGGTGCATGGAATCATGGCGCCATCCGCTGCGAAAACGGAGGTCATCCCAATTTTTTTACCAATTATACCTGACATAACGTTAGACTTTGATTTCGACGTCGACACCGCTGGGCAATTCCAGCTTCATGAGGGCATCCACCGTCTTGGACGAAGAACTGTGGATATCCATAACCCTCTTGTAGGAACAGAGTTGAAACTGCTCACGGGCCTTCTTGTTGACGTGCGGTGATTTGAGCACGGTGAAGATTTTCTTTTCGGTTGGCAACGGAATAGGACCGCTGACAACAGCACCCGTCATTTTGACGGTCTTAACAATTTTCTCCGCCGACTTATCGACCAGATTGTGGTCATAGGACTTGAGTTTAATGCGAATACGGTGGCTCATAACGGAATTTAGTCTTTTTCGGCTTTCATGGCCTTGTACTTGGCCAGGACATCTTCAGAAATGTTCTTGGGGGTTTCGGTATAGTGCGAAAACTCCATGGTGGACGTTGCACGTCCCGAAGTCAAGGTCCTTAGAACGGTAACATAGCCAAACATCTCGGCCAAAGGAACCTGGGCTTTGATGACCTGAGCACCGTTGCGGGAATCCATGCCCTGCATTTGACCGCGTCTTTTGTTCAAGTCACCGATAACATCCCCCATATAATCCTCCGGGGTAATGACCTCCACCTTCATGATGGGTTCCAAAAGGATAGGGCTGGCCTTGCGGCAAGCTTCGCGAAACGCGGTACGGGCCGCAATTTCAAAGGAAAGGGAATCGGAGTCGACTGCGTGGAAGCTACCATCAAAAAGACGAACCTTCAAGGTATCCATGGTGAAACCAGCCAATACACCGTTGGCCATGGCCGCGGCAAAGCCCTTTTCGACCGAAGGAATAAATTCACGGGGTACAGCACCACCAACGATTTCGTTCACAAATTCCAGGCCGGCTTTCTCTGGATCACCGGGCATAATTTCGACGAAGATGTCGGCAAACTTACCGCGACCACCCGTTTGCTTTTTGTAGACCTCCCGATGGGTAACGGGCATGGTGATGGCCTCTTTGTAATTAACCTGGGGTGCACCTTGGTTGCATTCCACCTTGAATTCGCGACGCAAACGGTCCACAATAATCTCAAGGTGCAATTCGCCCATACCAGAAATAATGGTTTGACCCGTGTCTTCGTCGGTTTTGACTTTGAACGTAGGATCTTCTTCGGCTAGTTTGGCCAGGGCTGTGCCGAGTTTATCGGAGTCCGCTTGGGTCTTGGGTTCAATCGCCAATCCGATAACGGGATCGGGGAACTGCATGGCTTCCAAAATAATGGGAGCGTTTTCGGCACAAAGGGTATCCCCTGTTTTGATATCCTTAAAGCCTACCGCAGCACAAATATCCCCGGCTTCCACGAATTCAATGGCCTTGCGATCGTTGGCATGCATTTGGAAAAGACGAGAAATCCTCTCTTTTTCCATAACAATACCCTTATCAGGCTCATTACGAACTTTCAATACGTAAGAACCGGCATCCAAACGCCCGCTATAAACGCGGAAGAAAACCAAGCGACCTACAAAGGGGTCCGTAGCTACTTTGAAAGCCAAGGCACAGAACGGAGCATCCACGGAAGGCTTCCGGGTTTCCTCTGCATCGGTTTTGGGGTTGGTTCCCGTCACCGCTTCTTGGTCAACGGGGGCGGGCAAAAAGGCGCAAACCGCATCCAAAACAGCCTGAACGCCCTTGTTTTTGAAGGCAGAGCCGCAAAGCATGGGGACCACTTTCTGGTCGCAAACCGCCTTGCGCAATGCAGAACGAATTTCTTCTTGGGTAATCGAATCCGGGTTGTCAAAAAACTTCTCCATCAACGCATCATCGTATTCGGCGCAGACCTCGATTAGTTGTTGGCGGTATTTGTAGGCGTCTTCAACCAAATCTGCAGGCATATCAATCACCTGGAAAGTCATGCCTTTGGATGCCTCGTCCCAAACGATGGCTTGGTTGGTAATCAAGTCCACAACGCCTTTGAAATGTTCTTCGTCACCAATAGGAATCTGAATAGGCACGGCATTGGAACCCAACATGTCCTTGACCTGTTGGCAAACTTTGAAGAAATCAGAACCTTGACGGTCCATTTTGTTCACAAAACCCAAACGGGGTACTTTGTAATTATCGGCCAAGCGCCAGTTGGTTTCGGACTGAGGTTCAACCCCATCAACCGCCGAAAACAAGAAAACCAAACCGTCCAATACCCGTAGCGAACGGTTTACCTCCACGGTAAAGTCAACGTGACCCGGGGTATCAATAATATTGACGGCGTATTCATTATCCTGCCATTTCCAAGAAGTTTTGGTTGCCGCCGCGTTGGTGGTTCTACCTTTCAGGTACCTGTCGAAGTCAAGCCCAACCGCAAACAAGC
>JBJTSS010000155.1:0-1435 GCA_046079785.1 Bacteroidota bacterium | reverse complement strand
CCCTGCTGAGGGTTTTGGTGGAGCAACGCTATTCCGGAGCCTTGCTCTTTGAACGCTTGTTTGCCGGCAATCCTACGCCGAATTTGTTGGCCTTCTTGGACGGTGAGAGTCGCATCGCCGCCGAAATCGGCATTATGAACTCCACTCCCCGTCGGATCATGGCCGCCGCCATGCTGGGATGGTAAGGCGCTCAGGCGCCGCTGCTCAGGCGCCCCGCACTTCCTCCACCGCTTCCAAGACCAAGCCCGCTATCACCGCCGCCTCGTCGGTGCTGAGCTCCGAGTGGATGGGCAGCGACAGGACCCTGCGGCACAGGTCTTCGGTCACCGGGAAGGAACCCTCGGTGTAGCGAGGGTCCAGGTAGGCTTTTTGGTGGTGAAGGGGAATGGGGTAATAAATCATGGACGAAACCTCGCGCTTGGTCAAGGCATCGCGCAATGCCTGACGATCCAGGTCCGGATGCAATCGCAGGGTGTACTGGTGAAAAACATGGGAAGTATAATCCGCAGTTTGGGGAACGTGCAGCCAAGGCGAAGCGCCTAGGATGCGGTTATAGGTTGCCGCCGCCGCCGCCCGCGTTTGGTTGTAGCGATCCAGATGCGGGAGTTTGGCCCGCAAAACCGCCGCCTGTATGGTGTCCAAGCGGGAATTGACCCCGATTTCGTCGTGGTGGTACTGGATGGACTGCCCGTGGTTGGCGACCTTGCGAATCCGATCGGCCAATTCGGCGTTGCGGGTCATCAAAGCCCCGCCGTCCCCGTAACAACCCAGGTTCTTGGACGGAAAAAAGCTGGTGCAACCGATATCCCCCAAGGTCCCCGCCTTGGAGCGCCTGCCGTCAGCACCGATATAATCCGCCCCAATCGCCTGGGCCGTGTCCTCAATCACGTAGAGGTTATGCTCCTTGGCCAGGGCAAGCAGCGGCTCCATGGGGGCGCATTGCCCAAAGAGATGAACCGGCACGATGGCCCGGGTTTTGGGGCCGATGGCCGCCCGTACTTGTTCCGGATCCAGGGCAAAGGTCACCGGGTCCACATCCACCAGAACTGGGCGGAGGCGGAGCAAGGCAATCGCCTCGGCCGTCGCCACGTAGGTGAACGACGCCGTAATCAACTCATCCCCGGGCTGTAGGCCCAGGGCCATCATCGCAATCTGCAGGGCATCCGTCCCGTTGGCGCAGGGAATGACCTGCACCCCCCCCAAATAATCCCCCAATTCCTCCGCAAAGGCTTTGACTGCCGGGCCGTTGATAAAGGCGGTGTTCTCTATGACTTCGGTCAAGCCGCGGTCGATTTGGTCTTGGATGGCCAGGTATTGGGTACGCAGGTCCACCATGGGTCGCATGGGCATAGAAATTGGGTTAAAAAAGCCCTCCAAAGGTAGTCCCGAGGCCTGCTGTCCTGCAATGTGAACAAAGGCTTAAATTTTCTAAACA
>JBJTSS010000154.1:0-1430 GCA_046079785.1 Bacteroidota bacterium | reverse complement strand
CCCGCTGGGGTGCATTGGCCGATTTTTTTCCTGCATCCGCTGTGCATGGCATGTTAGCCTCTATCGGGATTATCATCATTACCAAACAAATGCCTGTACTATTGGGAGTTGACCCAACGCTGTACAAAGGCCTTTCGCTTTTGGGGCTGATGGGTCGCTTGCCGGAGTTTCTGTTCAATTCAATGAATCTTCTGGCTTTGATCGGAATCACTTCCGCGATCCTTATGTGGGTTCAGCCCGTTATGCCATTTCGGATATTTCAGAAAGTACCTGGTCCTGTTTGGGTCCTTTTATTAGCGGTTCCGTTTGCTTTTGTTTTGGATTTCCAAAAAAATCAACCCGGTTATGCCCTTGTGACTATTGGCGATTTTTGGGGTGAATTTGGGTTTCATTTGAATTTTTCGTTGGTAGGCCAACTGGTTTTTTGGAAGTATGTTTTTATGTTTCTCTTTGTGAATACCCTGGAGTCTTTGTTGACGGTCAAGGCGATAGACCCCAGGGATCCCTACAAGAGAAAATTAGACTACAACGGTGACCTTCAGGGTTTGTCGATCGGAAACATGGTTTCGGCCTCCCTTGGGGGTATGCCAATGATTTCGGAGGTGGTTCGCAGCAGTGCCAACGCCGATTACGGTGCCAAAACCAAGTGGTCCAATTTTTTTCATGGTTTGTTTTTGTTATTGGCCATGATTTTTTTGATTCCGCTGATTGAATGGATTCCCAATGCCGCCTTGGCTGCGCTATTGGTTTATGCCGGTTTTCGACTTTGTCACCCCAAACATTTTGTACACGCATGGAGATTGGGCAAAGACCAAATGCTCATTTTTGGTGTTACGATTATTGTAACCTTGGCCGAAGATTTGTTGCTAGGGGTTTTGGCGGGCGTGAGTGTTAATTTTTTGATTCACAAACTTCGGGGTATTGCGTGGTCTGAGTTTTTGAAGGGCTCCAGCAGGCTTTCCCAAGAGGGAGTGGACGAAACGCTGCATTTGCAGGGTCCACTCGTTTTTTCGAACCTCCTACAGCACCAGAAGGCTTTGGGCGATTCTATGAAACGCTTGAGGGCTAGCGGGGGGGGCATGACCCTTGATTTTAGCCAGTCTTCCCTTGTGGATTATTCCTTTTTGGATTGGTTGGAGCGCTTCAGGGAGGAGTCGGGCGATTTTGGAGTTGAGGTGAAGGTGGTGGGCCTGGAGTCCATGCAGCGGGTATCGGAGCATCCCATGGCCACGCGCTTTCGTTCCTAAATAAACAGGATGGAGGCTTTTATCAAAATGAGGGTTTTGAGATATCTTGTTTGGGTCATCGTTTGTTGGGGACCATTGACTTTGTGCGCTCAGAATTTGGGTTTACCTGAGCGGGAACAAGTGGATCAGGTGCATGCCTGGTATGTTTGGACCGGTCAGTACCCTATACGCGGCAAGTGGGGG
>JBJTSS010000153.1:0-4919 GCA_046079785.1 Bacteroidota bacterium | reverse complement strand
ATCGGGCAGAGGGTAATCGTCGATCGTCAAGGTTCGTTGGTGGGATCGTGTGTTCCCCGCCTTGTCTGTAACAAGCAAATCCAGAGTTTGGTTTCCCAAAGGCACGCATTCATCAAGTTCTACCGATAGGGCATTGTTTTTGGCGTCAAATTGACCCAAAATCCACTGATCCCCAACGCAAATTCGGTAATCCTGTATCCCGGTCATGGCATCGCTAAGGCGGTACGTGAGGGATTGCCCGCGATGGAGGCTTTGAATTTTGGGGGGAAGAAGGCAGCGAATAGCCGGGGCAACGGAATCAATCACCAGGTTTAATCGACCCAACATCCGCGCTTGGCTTACAAACCAGGACCCATCCCACGAACCGGCATGGTAGGCGACCTGGGCTCCAAGCCCTTTGTTTTGGAGTAAGACCTTGGAACGCCAAAGCGCCGGGATGCGCTGGGCACCTGCCTGAATGCGCACGTCGTAGGGTTGATGAACGGGAACGCGGGGGTTGTGGATTTCCCACGTCTTGGTGGCCAAGTTGCCTGCTTCGGGCGACAGGGAACGATGGCGCGGTGCTTCCTCGTCGTAAAAGGTGCCCGGGGCAAAACGGCAGACCAAGCCTTGATCCCGTAGGATGGTTTCACGATCGGTAGGGTTCCTTGGGAGGTTACCCAACGGGGCCGGTTGGAGGGAATCCGCGACCACCGCAAAACCCCGCCCGATGCGGTTGCCATTAAAATCATAACACCAAACCTGCACGGAATCCACCCTGCCCATGGGGGGTGGGTAGATCAATCCGTTATGTTGAATTCGTCCATACATAGGCAGTCGATTGCCCGGGCTGACCTGGCATCGATGCCGCTGGGACCGATCCAATATCCGGGAAGGGTAGTCCATCACCGAATTTCCATAGCGGGTTTGATCAAAATGAAAGGCGTCAGCTCTGAATTCATACAGCGTGTCTCGGTTTTGCATCAAAACAATGCGGTAAACTCCGGTGGTCAATTCGTTGGAATCCTGGCGATCTCTGGCCATTAATTCCACGTATGCAGGGTATTGGAGTCGAACTGGCCAAACTTTGGCGCTATCCTTGGCGTAACCCAACGTATCGAGGGGGTAGGTGTAGGCCTTGGATGGTGCAGGTTTCTTTCGGGATTTGGATTTGCGTGATCCTTTGCGGCGGGGGGTGGCGGCGGTCTGTGTGGGGTACAAATCGGTTTTTCGTAACACTTTTTGACTCCATCCCGGGCCGGGTATTTCCAAAAGGCGCAGGGATTGAAAATAGGGTGCCCGTTGGTCCACCAAGCGAAGGCCCATCCGTTGAGGGTTGATGATGGCTTCGCTAAGGGTATGGCGAATTTCAAAATGCAAATGCGGCCCCCCCGATCCCCCGCTGTTGCCGCTGTACCCTATTATTTGGCCTTGACGTACAGGGATTTCACCCGGTCGCAATGCCAAATCCAATTCAAATTGCTGGTATTGGTAATGGCGGGCTTTGACCCATTCGGCCAAGGGGGAAGCGTAACGCTCCAAATGCGCATACACGGTGGTATAGCCGTTGGGGTGGTCCAAATAAACAGCCAAACCATAGCCGGTAGCCGAGGTTTTGATTCGGCTAACATGCCCCGACGCGGATGCCAAAACCGGAATGCCCGTACTTCCACCGGTTCGGTAATCCAAACCAGAATGCAAATGGTTGGTTCGCAATTCGCCAAAAACACCGGAAGTCAAGGGGAGCCCTTCCACCGGATGATTGAAGGCCTGGGCCATGGTTTCCAAGAAATTACCCAGAACCACCCACAACCCCAAGCTAAGAATCCAAAGCCAACCCCTCATCAAAAGTTGGGGCTCAGAACAAAGCGGCTGTAGAAATCCTCGATGACTTGAACAGCTTCGTCGGCCTCATCCACCAAATGCAGGAGATCCAAATCCTCGGGGCTGATGTTTTTTTCGGTCAAGAGTACGCTTTGGCGTAGCCAATCCATCAAGCCCCCCCAATACGATTTGCCCACCAGGATAATGGGGAATTTACCGATTTTGTGGGTTTGGATCAGGGTAAGTGCCTCAAAGAGTTCGTCCAGGGTTCCAAAACCTCCGGGCAAAACAATAAAACCCTGCGCGTATTTGATGAACATCAGTTTGCGCACAAAGAAATAATCAAAATTCAAGAGCTTGTCGGCATCAATGTACACGTTGTGCGATTGCTCAAAAGGCAAATCAATGTTAAGACCTACGGACTTTCCGCTGGATTCCCTGGCCCCTTTGTTACCGGCTTCCATGATGCCGGGTCCACCGCCTGTGATTACTCCGTAGCCTCTGGCTACCAAGAGCTTGGCTATTTCTTCGGCTACGCGGTAATAGGGGCTTTCGGGTTGGGTTCTGGCCGAACCAAAAATCGAAACGCAGGGTCCGATCCGGGATAATTTCTCGAAACCTTCGACAAATTCGGCCATGATTTTGAAAATCTGCCAGGACGAAGAGGCTTTGATTTCGGTCCAGCTCTTTTGTTCAAAGGAATTCTGGAGTTGTTCTTTGGATTCGTTGGGGTTCATACTGTCGGTTAAATCGGGGTGGTAATGGAGGAATGGGTGGTTACGGAAGGGCGGGACAGGAGCCACAGCCCCCCATAGGTTATCAGCCCGTTGAGAATGAGCAATTCAAAGCCAAACTGGTACCCACCTAGCCATGCATCGGCGTTGGCTTTGAGTATATAACATAAAACAGGTGAAGCAATGGCAACCCCGGGAACGAAGCGATCCTGCACGGCCCTCGAGGTGGATAACCCAAAAGCAAACATCCCCAGCAATGGACCGTAGGTATAACCCGCAACGGTAAACAGTTGGGTAATCAGGGATTCGTTGTGCAGGGAATGAAAAATCAAAATTTGGACCGCGAGCAGCAACGACATTCCAAGATGCACGGTTTGGCGGGTCCGGATGCTTCCTTTGGTTTGGTCAAAGCCCAAAAAATCCACGCAAAATGAGGTCGTCAAAGCGGCCAGAGCGGAGTCGGCGGTGGAATAGGCCGCTGCAATAAGACCGATAACAAAAGTCAAACCAGCCATCAGCGAAAAATGCTCAAAAGCCAAGGTCGGGAAGAGCATATCCGCTTTGGGGGGCAGTGTTAATTGATGATGAGCAGCGTAGGCGTACAACAAGTACCCCAAAACCAAAAAGAGCAAATTCACCAAAACCAAAACCAGGCTGAACCAAAACATGTTCTTTTGGGCATCTCGAAGGTTACGGCAACTCAGATTTTTTTGCATCATATCCTGGTCCAATCCGGTCATGACCACCGTAATAAAGACCCCCGACAAAAACATTTTCCAAAAATTACGACTGCTGCCATCCCCAAAGAAAATCTGGGCCATCGGCGTACCCCCTTGGGGGCTGTTATCGGGGCATCGTTGGGTTTGATCCATCATCGAGCGGTAAAGGTCAACGCCATCCCAGCCCAAATCGTGCATCATGGCGTAAACGCTAAACATAACCGCCAATAACAAAAACGCCGTTTGGAAGGTGTCCGTAATGACAATGGTTTTCATGCCCCCTCGGTAGGTGTAGAGCCAAATCAGGGCGATGGTCAAGAAAACGGTGAGGGCAAAGGGTATACCCAAGGGACCCAAAATGAATTGGTCCAAAATCATGGAGACCAAATACAATCGAAAAGAAGAACCGATGGTCCGTGATATCAAAAAAAACGCGGCCCCGGTGGTGTGCGATGAAGGACCCAATCGAAGTCGGAGGTAGCCGTAGATGCTGGTGAGGTTCAGTCGGTAATACAGGGGCAAGAGAACGCGAATGATGACCTGGTAGCCGACGAAATACCCCAGGACCAATTGAAAATACGAAAAGGCGTTGTTTCCACTGCCTGCGCCTACCGCCCCGGGGACCGATACAAAAGTGACGCCCGATAACGAGGCCCCAATCATGCCAAAGGCGACCAGGTACCAAGGGGCATTGCGGTTGGCCACAAAAAACGATTGGTTATCCCCGTCTCTGGAGGTGTACCAGGAGGTAAACACCAAAACGCCAAAGTAGGCCAGAATCAAAAAAAGGAGGAGAAGTGGGCTCAAGGGCTTGGGTTATCAGGCGAAGTTAAGGACCGCACGGCTCCGCCATGGCCCGTGCTATTTTTGAGCCGTGGAATTGGGGTCACAATTGGTGCAGGATGCGGTGAACGCCTTTGCTCGTTTTCCGGGGATTGGTCGCAAATCGGCGCTCAAGTTGGTTCTGCATTTGCTCCGACGCGACCCCTCCGAAGCTTTGGGGCTGGGTTCAGCTCTGCAGCGTTTGGTGGAAGAGATTCGGTATTGCGAACGCTGTTTTCATTTTAGCGACCTCGGTCTCTGCTCGGTCTGCACCAACCCCCGACGCCAACACGAAACGGTTTGCGTGGTGGCCGACCCCCGGGATTTGATGGCCATCGAACAGACGGGCCGTTTCACCGGTGTTTACCACGTTTTGGGTGGACTTATTGCGCCTTTGGAGGGCGTGCAGCCGGAACATTTACGGATTGAGGAGCTCATGAACCGGGTGGGCTCCGGGGCGGTTACCGAGGTGGTCCTGGCCTTGAACTCAACCCATGAGGGGGAGACCACGGCTTTTTACCTCTCCCGGCGATTGGCCTCGCTGCCGGTAACCCTGAGTACCCTGGCCAGGGGTGTAGCGGTCGGTGCAGAGCTCGAATACGCGGATGAATTGACGTTGGGGCGCTCCATCGCCGAAAGGGTGCCGTTTAAGGGGTAAAGCGCCCATCAGGCTGATTTTTGGAGAAGTACGGATGAAAAAAGTCCGGCATCGCATATATTTGCGGTCCTTTGAGGGGAATAGTCCGCTCCCAAGTCAAACTTCAATCAAAACAAATGGATACGTTCAGTTTCAAAACTGTCTCTGCCAACCGTCAGACGGTTGTGAAGAAGTGGTACGTCG
>JBJTSS010000152.1:0-4290 GCA_046079785.1 Bacteroidota bacterium | reverse complement strand
AAAACAAAAAGAGCACCACCCCCGTGACCACCACCGAAGCCACCAAGAACCAAATCAATTCGTCTTTGATGCGGGTAGCCATGACCGTTCGGATATACGGCAAACCGGAGAGGTACACCGGGTTACCCGAAGAAATCGCGTAGGCCGAGGTGTATTGCTCGACCGCCTTGACCACCGCGATACGACGAGAATCGTTGAGGGCAACAGGATCCAGGGCAACCGCCATCAGCGCCGTGGAGGTCTTGGCGTTGACCAAAAGTTTTTCGTAAGAATTCTCGAAGCGATCGCCTTGGGTATTCCAACCGTTGGGACCCAAGCGCTGAAGGTATTCAAAGGCCTTCAATTGATCGTTGCGAACCAAAATCGGGAGATCCGCCACGGTTAAGGCGCTGCTAATGCCGGGAATTTTGCGGATGGAAACCGCCAGGTTGGACCAGGACCGAGCAAAAGCCGGATCGGCAACCGAAGGTGTGGAGGTTCCAACCACCATCACATTCCCATCCACCCCAAAGCGACTACAAAAGTCCTGATAGATTTGGTAAGCGGTATCGGATTCCGGAATCAGGCGATTTCCTTGATAGGACATTTTGACCTTGGTCGCTTGCCAACCCATCCAAGCAGTCAAGACCAAAACCAAGGCCAGGAGGAACAAGCGCTGACGAAGGATAAAACGGGCAATACCAAACCAAACCATCTCCGAGTTCTTAGGAATTGCGAAGTAGGGCGGTCAAAGCGGTGGTCGAATGGCCAGGAAGAAGGTCTACCAAATGAACCCGCCCACCTGCCGCCTGGACCGTATCGGCCCCTACCACCGTATCCACGGTATAATCACCCCCTTTGACCAAAACATCGGGGACCAAACGTCTTATCAAATCCCCTGGATCATCTTGACCAAAACGCACGACCGCATCCACCCAAATCAAAGCCGCCAAAACCATGGCGCGGGACTTCTCGTCCTGCACCGGTCGGCTTGGGCCCTTGAGTCGTCGAACCGACGCATCGTTGTTGACGGCCACCACCAGGCGATCGCCTTGGGCCGCCGCTTCGCTCAAAACACGAAGGTGTCCTGGATGCAAAAGGTCAAAACAACCGTTGGTCAAAACCCATCGAAGTCCTTGGGCCTTCCAATCCCGAACCATCGCCTCCAAAGCGTGGGTTTCCTCAAAAATGGGGGCGGTGATTTGCTGCATCTCGGTACAAACTCATCAAAAAATAACTTAATCCACCGACCAAGACGACCAAGACGGTTTGGGCCAAATGGCTAAGGGTGGCAAAGGCCAGCGCCGTGGAGGTCGTCATGGCCAAACCAGGAATCCTGCCCAGGGTCCAAACAATGGCGGCGTGATAAGCCCCCATGCCCCCTTGGACCGGCATCACAAAGCCAAATGCCCCGGCCACCAGCAGAAGAATAGCGTCCGATGCACCCAATCCTTCTGCCCCAGGGAAGGCAAAAAAACAGAAATACGTCATTAGGTAATACCCCAACCATATCAAAAAGGTATAAACCCCCAACAAAAGGGGCGATGGAACGCGGCGCAGAGCAGACATGCCTTGGGCCATATCCGACAAGGTTTGACGAACTTTGGCCGGGATCGGTACCAGGCGGCCCAAGGTCCGCCAGAGAACCAAAATGGTGCCCAAACCGATAACGATCGCCAAGAGCAGGCCCAAAGAAAAACCTGATCCCAAATTTGTTGTAACAAAAGACCAAACGGGTTTCAGTAACAATTCCTGATAACCCACCAAAACACCCATCGCCAAAAGCAACAAGACCCCCAAATCCATCAGCCTTTCGACCACCACCGTTCCAATCAAAGCGCTGAGGCCCAGCGGGGTTTTGCGGGCCAGGAGTAAGCAACGGGTAAGTTCCCCCAGCCGAGGAAGGGCCAGATTGGCCAGGTAACCCGACATGACCGCATAAAAAGCCTGCAAGGCCGAGGGGCGATGGCCCAACGGTTCGGCCAACAAAGCCCAACTCAGGCCCCGAAACAAATGGCTTAGCAAACCGCTAAGCACATCCGCACCAATCCAACCCCAACGGGTTTGGGCCAAGGCTGCCGTAAATTCCGAAAGTTCGATTTTACGAAAAACCAAATAAAGAATAACAACGCCGGCGGTCAACGATAGGAGAGCCCCCCAGGGTTGGCGACGGGTCGTCTGCGTTTCGGGAGGGTTCATCCGATAACTAATCGGTTGTTATCATCCGGGAAGACCGTTAGCGGGTGGTGTTGCGCTGCTTCCTCGGGGGTATAAAAACCGTACCCTATCACAATCACCAAATCACCCACCTGGGCTTTGCGGGCCGCTGGTCCGTTGAGACAAATAATTCCGGTATCGGCCTCGCCTTCGATGACGTAGGTTTCCAGCCTTTCGCCGTTGCTGATGTTCACGACTTGAACCCGCTCGTAGGCCATCAGGCCAGCTGCATCCATTAAGCGCTTGTCAATGGTGATGCTACCGATATAATGCAACTCGGCTTGGGTAACCTTGACACGGTGCAATTTGGATTTGACCATTTGTATCCACATAGGCGGGCTTTTTGGGGGGTGGGTGCTAAAAGCGCCCAAATCTACGGAGCAAGGAGCTCATTATCGATTAAGCGCACCGATCCGAGCCAACCCGCAAAAAGGGCGCGCGGCAGGCCGCCTGCGGCGGGACCGGCCCAAGGGGCCAGGGTCCCGTCCCGGACCAGGCTGAGGTATTCGGGGCGGAGGCCCTCCTGCTCCAGGCGGTGCAGTCCCTCCTCCACCAAGGACGCAAGATCCAGCGGTGAACCCGCGGCCAGCGATGGGGCCAAGGCCTCTTTCATCCAACGCCAGGTCCGGGCAATGCCGCGCGCCTTCCCCAATTCCTCCTCGGAAAGCAATAGATTCCGTGAACTAAGGGCCAAACCCTCCGCATCCCGAACGGTTGGAATACGATGCAATACCGGACCGTCCAATACCGGACCGTCCAATACCGGACCCTGGCCGCTCCGCAACGCCAACAAACGTTCCACCACCAGGCATTGCTGGTAATCCTTGAGGCCCATGTAGAGATCCGAACAGGGCAATAAATCCAGCAAACGGCCCACGACTTGGGCAACCCCCATAAAATGTCCGGGCCGCCAAGCCCCTTCTAAAACCGTATCCAAACCTGCCAAATCGTAAATCGGCGGTTCCCATCCGTTCCCCACCATTTCCGCGACCTCCGGCATCCAAACCAAATCCACCCCCAACGACTCCAGCAAGGCCAAATCCTCCGCCTCCCGTCGCGGATAGCGCTCCAAATCCTCGGGTCGATTAAACTGGAGCGGATTCACAAAAACACTGCAAACCACCGCATCGCAATCCAGGACGGCCCGTTGCATGAGGGCCCCATGCCCCGCATGCAGCGCCCCCATGGTGGGGACCAAACCCAGGGAAGGACCCCGCCTTTGGAGGGCCTCCAACGCCGGTCCCAAACGGTCCACTGTCCGTACAATCTCCATACTTGCTAAAGATAGGTTAACATCAGGGGGTCAAATTTTGCAATTTTCGCGTTATTCTCTATATTTTTGCAGTATAATAATTTGTAGAGCACCCCGATGAGCGCCAAACCCCGCATTTTGTTCGTTTCCCACGAAATGAACCCCTACCTCCAAATTAGCGAAATTGCCCAAGCCGCCCTTCAATTGCCCAAAAGCATGCAGGAAAGGGGCATGGAGATCCGGGTTCTTATGCCCCGCTACGGCAGCATCAACGAACGAAAGCACCGACTCCACGAAGTCGTCCGCCTTTCGGGGATCAATATTGTGATTGGCGAGACGGATAACCCCCTCATCATCAAAGTGGCTTCCTTACCGCAGGCCCGCATGCAGGTTTATTTCCTGGACAACGAAGACTTTTTTCACCGCAAGCACGGTATTCGGGATGACAAAGGCAAATTCTTTGCCGACAACCACGAACGCATGATTTTCTTTAACAAAGGGGTCATGGAAACCATCGTCAAACTGGGTTGGGCCCCCGATATTATCCACTGCAACGGTTGGATGACCTCCCTGATTCCCCTGTACCTCAAACGTTATTACCGGCACAGCGCGGTTTTTGGGCAAACCCGCTTGGTTTATTCGGTTCACCCCACCCAATTCAAAGAAAAACTGGGCAAAGACCTCCAGGCCAAGGCCCGTATCGAAATGGTGAGCGACGATGATTTGGCTTGCCTTGCTCCTTTGGACGAAAACAGCCTTCACCAGCTGGCCATCCGCCATGCCGATGCCGTTACCTACGCCGAATCGCTGGGCGATGCCCTACCGCATACCGACCCGGCCAT
>JBJTSS010000151.1:0-3385 GCA_046079785.1 Bacteroidota bacterium | reverse complement strand
ACATGAGTGAAAGAGCCCCTGGCGGTGGTCCCCATCTGCATCATCACGAATCGGCATTGCATCGCTCCGACCATGGTATGCCTTCCTCCCTATCCCGTTACATGGGGGAATTGGTATACGGGGGTATTGACGGTTCCGTCACCACGTTTGCGGTTGTTTCAGCGGCAGCGGGTGCCGGCTTATCCACCGCGGTCATTCTCATTCTGGGCTTGGCGAACCTTATTGCCGATGGTTTTGCAATGAGTGTGGGGGCCTACCTCAGCAAAAAAACCGAGCGGGATCACTACCGCAAACAGCGGGCCGTGGAGGCTTGGGAGGTGGATCACCTACCGGAGAAAGAAAGGGAGGAGATTCGGGAAATTTACCAAGCCAAAGGATTTCAAGGCGAACTCTTGGAAAGGGTGGTGGAGACCATTACCGCCGACAAAGAGCGTTGGATCGAAGTCATGATGAAGGAAGAGTTGGAAATGGTGGAAGATGATCGTTCCCCCTTGGCCTGTGGTTTGGCCACGTTTAGCTCCTTTGTCGTGGTGGGCACCATTCCTTTGCTCACCTTTGTCTTTCAGGCTTTGGTGAACCCCGGCCAACTGCATCAACCGGCATCGCTGTCCTTGTTTTGGATTGCTACCGCTCTGACTTCGGCTGGCTTTTTGGGCATAGGTTGGCTCAAAAGCCGGGTGACCGCCCTTGCGCCATGGCGTAGCATGGTCGAAACGCTGGTTTTGGGCTCGATGGCCTCTGCGCTTTCCTTTGTCGCTGGTTTTCTTCTCGAAAAGTGGCTCGGTACTTGATAAATATTCGTTATGAAACCCATTTTTGTGTTTAACAAACCCATCGCAGGCGGATCTGCGGCGATGGTTTACCAGAATCTTGCCGCGCTGAGGTCCACTGCACCATCCGCTTGGCGCTCTGTTTTGGAGCACGCGAATTACCCCGAAGGCGAATGGGTTCAAGTGGCTTTGGCACCTGCTGCGGTATGGGTCTATGTTCTCCAAGAACAAAAAAATAGGTACGGGGTGGATGCTCAGAATAGGCGCATGGAGGCCCTTCGAATGGCAGGATTTCGTTTGGAACGCCTGTGCCGATCCCATCGAATCAAGGGCATCAAAACATGGACCGATGCCGACCATGAATCGCACCTTGCACTGCTCGAAGGATTGATCCTGTCTTCGTATCGTTTTGATCGATACCGGAAAACGCCCAAAGATGGCTGGCCGGCTCCGCTCAAAATTCAGGCCGAAGGACTTGCCAAAAATCAAGTGCAGGAAGTTTTGTCGGTCTGCCATGCGGTTTTTGTGGCAAGGGATTGGGTCAATTTGCCTCAATCGGATTTGGGCGCTGTCGAATTGGCGAACGCCTTTCGTCAATCGGGTCGCCAATTTGGCTTCAAAGTAAGTGTTTGGAACGAAGCCCGAATTCGCAAAGAAGGCATGGGCGGTTTGTTGGCAGTTAACCGGGGATCCATTCGACCCCCCACGTTCACGGTCATGGAATACCGACACCCCCAAGCCAGGAATACCGCTCCGGTGGTTTTGGTCGGCAAGGGCGTGGTCTACGATACCGGAGGACTTAGCCTCAAACCAACACCCGGCAGCATGGATACCATGAAATGCGATATGGCAGGGGCGGCTGCGGTCGGGGCGGTCATGCAGGCGGTGGCGGCTAATCGCTTGCCTCTTCATGTGGTGGCATTGGTCCCGGCTACCGATAACCGACCCGGAGGGGACGCCTATGCGCCGGGTGATGTCATTCGGATTTCGGATGGAACCACCGTGGAGGTTTTGAATACGGATGCGGAGGGTAGGTTGATTTTGGCCGATGCCTTGCATTATGCCAAGCGTTATCGACCGTCTTTGGTGGTGGATTTGGCCACCTTAACAGGTTCGGCGGTTATGGCTTTGGGCAGCCAGGGAACCCCCTGCATGGGGACGGCCCAACCCGAACAGATTCAAGGTTTGTTGGAAGCGGGCTTGGAAACTTACGAGCGTTTGGTGCCCTTGCCTTTGTGGGATGAATACGGGGATATGATCAAATCCCCGGTCGCTGACCTCAAGAACATTGGGGGTCGCGAAGCAGGCGCCATCACGGCAGCTAAATTTTTGGAACATTTTACAGACTACCCCTGGGTCCACCTGGATATTGCCGGTCCGGCCTTTTTGGATCACGAGAACGGATACCGAGGCAAACACGGCACGGGACACGGGGTACGTCTTTTGTATGCATTTTTGCGCTCGTTATCCAACGCCACCGTAAGTAAGGTTACCACCAGCCCCACCCGGCGACGATCGTCACCATCCTCCAGGACATGAATCAACCCGTATTAGCCATCAGCACCGGAGACCTGAACGGGGTAGGATTACCCTTGTTGCTCAAAATTTTTTCGGATCCCAGGATGCTGCAACGCTGTACCCCGGTTCTTTATGCGTCAGGCCGCGTTCTGGGTTTTTATCGCAAAGAATTGGGTCTGCAGGATTGGACCTACCAGACGGTTGCCGATGCAACCCAAGCCCAACATCGAAAATTCAATTTGGTGGTCTGTTGGCAGGATGAATTGAACCTGCGTCCTGGGGAGGCCGATCCCGCTTTAGCGCGTTTTGCCGAAATTTCATTGCGAAGGGCTACCGATGATTGTTTGGCCGGAAAAGCCCAAGGGTTGGTGACCCTGCCCATTGACAAGAATTTAATGCAATCCGAATCCTTCGGGTTTGCCGGACATACCGAATTTTTGGAGAATGCTGTTCGTTTGGCCATGCCTCAAGCAGCTTCGGCCCGTTCGCTGATGTGGTTGGTGGCCGATGAACTTCGGGTGGCGACCTTAACGGGCCATGTTCCATTGCAGGAAGTGCCATCCCGTATTCAAGCGAATACCCTCAGAACCAAGATTACCGATATGATGGCCTCCCTTGCTCTGGATTTTGGGGTAATCAAGCCCCGCATTGCGGTTCTGGGCCTCAACCCCCATGCCGGGGATGGCGGGCTATTGGGTCGTGAAGAAACCGAAATTTTGGTACCGACCTTGCGACAATTGCGGGACGAAGGAGCCTTGGTCTTTGGACCGTACGGGGCGGACGGATTTTGGGGCACCGGAGCCTATACCCATTTTGACGCTGTTTTGGGGATGTATCACGACCAGGTTTTGATTCCCTTCAAAACCTTGGCCTTTGAACGAGGCGTCAATTTTACGGGGGGTCTTCCCATCGTGCGTTGTTCTCCGGATCATGGTCCGGCCTTTGACAAAGCCGCTTTGAGGCGAGCTGATTCATCATCCCTGCTGCATGCCTTGTACGAGACGGTCGATCGCATCCAGACCCGTCATGAACAAACGGAATTGGAAAGAAATGCCCTCAAAAGGGCCCCCAAACCCAAAGAACTGGAGCAGACCGAG
>JBJTSS010000150.1:0-2940 GCA_046079785.1 Bacteroidota bacterium | reverse complement strand
CGAGAGCATCAAGGCGAACATGCCCGAATGGGGGCGACCGATGTTTGCCCGTTGATCCCCATTGCTGGGATGAGTCTCGAAGAAGCGGTGGAATGGTCTCGCAGGCTGGCCGAACGGGTTGGCAGGGAACTTGGTATTCCGGTTTATTTATACGAATATTCTGCTTCGGCTCCTCACCGCCGAAATTTGGCCGATATCCGCGCCGGAGAATACGAAGGCCTTGCCGAACGGATGAAAAATCCTGACTGGTCCCCTGATTTTGGCCCCAAGGAATTCAACCCTTTGAGCGGCGCCACGGTTATAGGAGCCCGCGATTTGCTGGTCGCTTACAACGTCAACCTGAATACCGTTTCTACCCGTTTGGCTAATTCGGTGGCCTTTGATGTCCGCGAAGCTGGTCGCATTCTTCGGGAAGGTCATCCCGTCACTGGTAAAATAATAACCGACCCCCACGGTGAGCCCCTGCGCCAAGCCGGAACCTGCAAGTCGGTCAAAGGGGTGGGTTGGTTCATACCGGAATACCAGACCGCTCAAGTTTCCATGAACTTGACTCGCTTATCGGATACCGATTTGCACGAAGCCTACGAAGCGGTTTGGGAATCGGCCACCCAAAGAGGATTGCGCGTTACGGGATCGGAATTGGTGGGTTTGGTTCCCCTGGACAGCATGCGAAAAGCTGGGCGTTATTTTTTGAA
Source organism: Bacteroidota bacterium (assembly GCA_046079785.1). GTDB lineage: Bacteria > Bacteroidota > Bacteroidia > UBA7662 > UBA7662 > SYHX01. The sequence goes on along the minus strand of JBJTSS010000150.1, from coordinate 2,245 downwards.
AAAAGCGGGGAGGTCGACTGGCGTATCGGAAGCTGAACTTATCGAAACAGCTATCCAAAGCCTGGGCCTAAGGCAATTGGGTCCCTTTGATCCCCAACAAAAGATCATCGAATACGCGATGCAGCCTCCTCGTGGTCCCTTGGTGAACCTAAGCCTAGGGGCACTGACCGATTTAACGGCCAGCGATGCACCGGCACCCGGTGGTGGTTCTATTGCGGCTGCCATGGGAGCTATGGGAGCAGCGTTGGGGGCGATGGTTGCCAATTTATCCGCCCAAAAAAGGGGTTGGGAAAGCGAGCTGGATTTTTTCTCGGACATGGCCGATCAACTACAAAAAGCCAAAGACGCCTTGCTTCGTTCGGTGGACCAAGATACCCAGGCCTTTGAAGGGGTGATGAAGGCCTTGGCCTTGCCCAAAAACACCCCGGAGCAGCAATTGGCCCGGAAGCTGGCGTTGGATGAGGCCAACCACCACGCCCTAGGCGTTCCCTTGCAAACCATGGAATTGATTGGCGAATTAATTCCGTTGTTGGAACAAATCTTGATCAAAGGCAATCCCAATTCTCGTTCCGATGCCATGGTGGGCTTGTGGGCTGCCAGGGCGGGGCTGGAGGGTGCCTATTGGAATGTTCGCATCAATGCCGGACCGGAAAAGAACCGATCTGCGGAGGCATCGCAGGGTCTCCAAAGAGCCGAGGTTTTGCGTCAATCCGGTCAAGATGCCGTGGAACAGGCCTTGACCTTGGGCGAAACTTTGTTTGAGGCCTAGGTCGGCGGTTCAACGTCGCTTTAGACCTTGGGCCTCGGGTTCCAGGGTTGGATAAGCTCTGCGACGCATTTCCATCGCTTGCTGTGTTTGGTGTTTGCCTTGAAAATTGGGCGCAACACCTGCCAAAAAATCAGGGGATTTGGGGATTTGGCTTATGGGGGTGTAGGTTCCCCGTGGACTGCCAACGTAACGGGCTCGTCGTAGTTGTTGGTCTTGAAATTCAAAAATGGCCCGTGCGGATTCGGTTCGACTCAGGGCCGACCAAAGGCTATCGGTTCCGCGGGTCCAATAAAGGGTAACGGTATTACCGATCAATTCAAAGTCCCTTAATTGGTTGTTATATAAACGAGCGCTGGCTTTGAGTCCGCTGGCTTGATGATACAGGGGCCATGGCAAAGAGTCTGCTTCTTCGCAGAGGCCGGTTAGCCCCTCAAAGTCCAGGATACTAAGGCTATCTCCTACATTTTTCCATAACATTCCTTGAGATTCCAATTGACTGGCCCCTTGCCAGGCCCATATTTTTCCATTGGCTTGGAGCGAACGATGCTGACGATCCCAACAGAGGGTTGGGCTGGTCAAGAGCCAAGGACCATAGGCCAGCATGGAGGTGTCCATGGTCCACACCAACAATGAATCGTGAGGGGTGGGCAAATAACCGTAAAGGCTGGAGCTGATCCATTCCAAGGCCGGTTGGTACGATTCGTCCACAACGCGCACCTGTCCAAGGGCCCATATTCCTTGACGGCCACGTTGCGCTGTATTGGCCACGGGGGCTGTGCTGGGTACCCGACGAGCCGAGTCCAATGCCAAAGCATCGCTTTGCCACGTGATTTTGCGCAGAAGGTCTTTCCACTGGGCGCTGCCGTTGGCTCGATAGGCTCCGCTGACTTGGTCCAATAGGAGGGTATCACCGGCCACCAGGTAACGGTTTTGGAGCAGGGCCATCGCCGGAAGTACAGGACCAACCCCGGAGGGTCCTGTTCCAGCCAAGGTCATTTTTTTGGACTTGATTTGGTACCAGCCTCGTTGCCCCACCATGCTTCCTTGAAGGCCCTCGATGCGCGATGGGGCATCCAAGATCAAACAATCGGGTTGGGCCCAATACCGGCAGGATTCGGTTCGCAAGTCAAGTTCCGGGTGACGAACCACCACGTTTTTTTGAAACCGGTATTCTTTACGATTCAGGAAACCCTGGCCGTATTGACTTTCGACCCGCAGGGATCCTTGCCGGAGCACGCCTCCTTGTTCGTAGATCGCTTCAGAATTTTCGGTGGATAAGCGCAGCGAAGGGGTTTCGAGGGACCAATCGCCTTGTTTGCAACGAACGTCTTCTTCGAAGAAGGCCCATTGTTGGCTGGTCTTCCAGAGCAAACGTTCGGATTGAATACGCAAGCCACCTTGGCCTTGGAGCATAATCTTACCGACAGCTCTGGCTGTTTGGTCATCGTCCAGGAGCGCCACTTCCCGGCACCGGAG
>JBJTSS010000149.1:0-2117 GCA_046079785.1 Bacteroidota bacterium | reverse complement strand
GCGAGTGGATCGGAGCTTGGGGTTTGACCGAGCCCAATACCGGTTCTGATGCATTGCGCATGCTGACCACCGCCGTGGACGACGGCGATCATTGGGTTCTTAATGGTGCCAAGTGCTGGATTACCCACGGTAATTCCGCCGAAGTTGCGGTGGTGATGGTACGTACCGGGGATTTGTTGGATTCCCACGGGATCTCGGCTGTGGTGGTTGAACGAGGCACCGAGGGCTGGTTGCAGGGCCGTAAAGAAAATAAATTGGGTATGCGTTGCTCCGAGACTACCGAAATGATCTTTCGCGATTGCCGGGTCCCCAAAGGCAATTTGTTGGGTCAGGTAGGCGATGGCTTCATTCAAGCGATGAAAATTTTGGACGGTGGAAGGATCAGCATCGCCGCCTTATCCTTGGGTATAGCCCGCGGTGCTTTGGAGGCCGCTACTCGTTATGCGGGAGAAAGGCAACAATTCGGAAAGCCTATTGCCGAGTTTCAAGGCATTGCCTTCAAATTAGCCGATATGGCCACCGAAATCGAGGCCGCCCATTGGTTGACGATGGAGGCCGCGGCGCTCAAAAATGCCGGGAAACCGGTGACCAAGGTTTCGGCAATGGCCAAATACTATGCTTCGGAAGTGGCTGTTCGTGCGGCAACCGAAGCCGTACAGATTTTTGGGGGTTACGGATATACCAAGGATTTCCCAGTCGAAAAGTATTATCGAGATTCCAAGCTGTGCACCATCGGTGAGGGCACCAGCGAAATCCAAAAATTGGTTATTGCAAGGCAATTGTTCAAAGAATCCTAGTATCTTTGCGGTTCTCATTAATTAGGTATGCTCAAAATTGACATCAAGGACAACGAAGCCGTCGACAAGGCCCTCAAGCGTTTCAAGAAGAAATTCGAGAAAACCGGGGTTCTCAAAGAACTGCGCGCCCGTCAGGCTTTTGAAAAGCCTTCGGTCAACAAGCGTCAGCAGCGATTGAGGGCGGTTTATCGTCAGCAGCTTTTGCAGACGGACGTCGTTTAAGCCCTTATTTTAGCGGTAATCATGGATTACCGTAGTTTTTTGCGCTACCTCCGCTTCGAAAAGCGGTCCTCTTCGCATACCCTGGAGGCCTATACTCGAGATTTGGATCAACTCAATTCCTTTTTGGCCACGGAATTCGGCATGGCAGGGGATGAATACCCAAGTTCCATACACCTTCGATCTTGGTTGGTTTCGTTAATGGAGCAAGGACTTCTGCCTAGGTCAATCAACCGAAAGATTTCCACGATCAAAACCTATTTCAAATTCATGCTTCGGGAAGGTCATCATCCCGGGCCCGATCCTTCCAAGGCGCTTCAAAGACCCAAAACCCCGGTCAACCTGCCCAGGGCCGTGCCTTTGGGGTCCATGGAGGAATGGACGTCAGCCCCCTGGCCCGATGATTTTTGGGAACTTCGGGACCGCACGGTGGTTGAAACCCTGTATGGATGCGGACTACGCCGGGCTGAATTAATCTTGCTCAAGGTGGGGGACTGGGACCGTGCTCAGGGCTTGTTGAGGGTTACCGGGAAGCGTTCCAAAACCCGATTGTTGCCCTTGACCTCGGAGCTTACCCGCCTTTTGGCTCATTACACCGATGTTTCGAAGAATTTCAGTGCCCTGGCCCCAGAGAGCCCTCTTTTTTTTACCCCCAAGGGGACGGCCTTGTACCCCAAACTCGTGGTGGACCTGGTCAAATCGGCCCTAATTGCTTTTCCTGGCTTGGCCCAACGCAGCCCTCACGTGTTGAGGCATAGTTTTGCCACCCATATGTTGGATAATGGCGCTGATCTTAACGCCGTTAAGACGCTATTGGGTCATGCTAATTTGGCGGCAACCCAGATTTACACCCATCAATCGGTTGAAAAGCTCAAGGAAGTCCACCGAAAAACACACCCCAAAGGTTAAGACCCCCAGGGCGTAGGGCGGGGACCAAGAGCCCCCAGTTTGGGGTCTATATTTTTTTGGAATAGGGCTATTTGGCGAAGTTTTTGCGTATCTTTGCATTCCTTTTGACAAGACCCCCTTTACCGGGGTTCTTCTTGCGGTCCACAAGGCCGGTCCGAAGGTCGTTCTTTTAAGCTTGCTGTGCCTCCTTAG
>JBJTSS010000148.1:0-2453 GCA_046079785.1 Bacteroidota bacterium | reverse complement strand
ACTGTAATACTTCTTGGATTTGATCAAATTTTGGAGAATCCGACGGGCATTACGGGCCCCATGACGGGCGTCGGTGTAGGCGGTGACGGATTGAATTTTGCACTGAAAACGAAGTTCGGGATCCGGACGACCTCGAAGGGCTTTTTTGAAATGCAACGGAGCTTTACGGCTTTCGATTTGCAAATAAATTTGGCCCAACAAAAAATGTGTTCTGCGGCGTTGAGTAGCCGGCATCGAAAAATGCAAAGCGTCTTCGAGGTACTCGGCCGCCTTGACCACCCGCTTTTGGGCCAGTTGATTTTCGGCTGCTGCGAGATAAAGCATGGCCCGGCTTTGATTACTGGCTTTGGTGTTTTCGAGGGCTCTTTCCAAAACACCCTGAGCCTGCCCGAATTGCCCGGTTGCGGTGTAGGAACGAACGAGCCAGCCAGCGGCCAGGTCGGCATTGGGTTGGCCTTTGTACCGGTTGATCAGGTATTGGAAGGTTTCGATCGCGTCAAAATAGTCCCTTCTCAAATAATAACATTGCCCAATCAAGAGAAAACTCTCATCCACCCAACGGCTGTGCTCTTTGCGTTGTATCAAATTGGAACATTTTTTGATGGACTCCTCAAAGGCTGATGAACCCGAGGAAACCGAGGCATCCAGGGACTCCACAAAAACCGGTAGCCACTGCGCGTAATCGTCCTTGTGGTTTCGATGTATTTCCTGCATCGCCTCATTGTATCGCAAACGAGCATAGTACAATCCATTGAAGTGCGCCGTGACGTTTTGGTATTGGCGTTTGGCCCAGCTTTGGGCCTGAACCGGCGTGCTGAGGGCTAGGGCCACGAAAAGTCCCCCAAGGCCTAGGCCAGCCCAAATACCGAGGGACGGTAGCGCGTTGAACGGTGGTGAATGCGGACGGCGCATGAAAGCGGATAACCTCCAATAACGGAGGTAAAGTTATAAATTGCGGCCAAGCTCATGAAATTCCTTCGTTTTGGTCCTCGTTTTCTTGGTTTCTGGCGAAAAATGCGCCTGGATTACCGAATTATTGTCCGCACCGAAGGTGAATTGGATGCCATCATCAATGTCCGCTTGCGCCCTCTGAATTGGTTTGTCTTGTTGAGTACGGTCTTGGTGTTGGGTTGGTTGTTTTTTGGGGCGGTACTCGTTTATACTCCGCTTGGAGGGTATCTGCCGGGGGCCGCTAATCGAAAATGGCAAGGTCAGGTGGTGGAACAAACCCGACGTTTGGACTCCTTGGAAGACTACGTCCAAGCCAGCAGAAGCCAGTGGTCGGTGCTTCGTCGCGAGTGGTTGGGGGAGGACTCCCTGATTTACCGGGATTTGCCCTTGCCTTCGGTTGGTCGAACCTACCATCCGGATAGCCTTTTGGATGCCAACGGTTGGGCCGATTCCCTCTTGCGCTTGGAGGTCGAACGGGAATTTGCGAACCGAAAGGCCGGTAGACGGCCTTAATTTTGGGGCATGAATATGCAATTACCCCTCAAATTAGGCCGTTCAACGGGCGTCGTCATGAATGCCGTGGCCGAAGGAGCCATCCTCGAAGGCAATTTGACCTGCAAAGGAGATCTTCGACTGGATGGAACCGTACAGGGGGAGGTCAAAGTCGAAGGCCGCCTGGTCTTGGGTCCTCAAGGCTCTATACACGGCCCCGTTCGTTGCCAAAACGTCCATGTCCTGGGCAAGGTGAATGGTCCTATCGAGGCCACGGAGTCTATCCTGTTATCGGCCACCGCCCAAGTTAACGGGGATATTTCGGCCCCCAAATTGGTGGTTGAAGAAGGGGCTCAGCTTTCGGGTCGTTGCACAATGCAGGCACTGCGTTCGGTCTATGCAGGCGATGCCCATGCCAAAACCGCTTGACGGATTGGCCCGTTACGGGGGCTTGGCGGTACAAATGGCCTTGCCCATCGCTGTGGGTGCTTGGTTGGGCGTCAAAGTAGACGCAGCGGGGGGCTATGCACACCCCTACGGGACCTTGGTAGGTCTTTTTTTGGGTTTAATCATGGCCTTCGCTGGGGTTTGGTCCCGCCTCAAAGATTTATAATTGACCTCGACCTCTAGTTTATGGCCATGGTTTTGGCGTTTTTGGGTATTGCACGGCCTATGTGCCGCTGCAGGCTTGGGGTTGGACAGCGTTCGTTGTATTCTGTTCGACCAATGGTGGGATTCGTGGTGCTTGATGACCTTGCTAACCCTGGTTTACGGATGGGTTGTCGTTTTGTGGCATCGTTGGGGATCCTCCAACAAGGCTTGGGTCCTTCCGTTGCCTTGGATTCACCTCCTGCTAAACCTCACGGCCATCCTGATTGCCCGATGGCTGGGGGTCTTGGATACCAAGGTTGGGGCTTTGGTTAAGCAGGAGGTGAATCCAAGGCAACGGAAGGACCCAAGCCTTGTTGGAGGATCCCCAACGATGCCACAAAACGACAACCCATCCGTAA
>JBJTSS010000147.1:0-1363 GCA_046079785.1 Bacteroidota bacterium | reverse complement strand
TTTAGGGACTTTTTTAACGGCCCGGACATGTTGCCCCGCGGACCTGCTATGGGATCGGGATCGGGTGTTATTATGTCTACGGATGGCTATATCATTACCAACAACCACGTAATCAAGGATGCAGATGAGATCGAAGTAATCCTGAACGACAAAAGGAGCTTTAACGGAACCGTGGTTGGACAAGACCCAAGCTCGGACTTGGCTTTGGTCAAAATTGAAGCCACCCTTTTGCCTTATGTCAAAATGGGCAATAGCGATGCACTCCAAGTCGGCGAATGGGTTTTGGCCGTCGGAAATCCTTTTAACCTTAACTCAACCGTCACCGCAGGTATTGTTTCAGCCAAGGCCCGTAACATTAATATTCTGGGGGGAGGTACCAGTTTGGAGGCGTTTATCCAAACCGATGCGGCCGTGAACCCCGGTAACAGTGGCGGGGCCTTGGTCAATGTACAAGGGGAATTGGTGGGTATCAATACCGCCATTGCATCCAGTACCGGCGCTTACCAAGGGTATTCCTTTGCGATTCCCTCCAATTTGGTGATCAAGGTCATCGAAGACATCAAACAATACGGAACCGTTCAGAGGGGCTTCTTGGGAATTCAAATTCGGGACGTGGATGCCGCCCTTGTTGAGAGCGAAGAATTGCGCGTGAATAGCGGGGTTTATGTCGCAGATTTCATGCCCAACTCGGCCGCCGAAGAGGCCGGAATCCAAAAAGGGGATGTCATAACCCAGGTGCAGGGTCAGGATGTCCGCACCACCCCGGAGCTCATGGAAATTGTAGGCCGCAAAAGACCGGGTGAAAAGGTTCAGCTAACCGTGAACCGCAAAGGCAAAAGCCAAACTTTTGAGGTTAAATTGCGAAACTCGGAAGGCAAAGCGGAACTGGTCAAGGCTGTACCCCAAGAAGACGAGGCCCAATGGCTGGGCGCCAAATTGGAAAAAGCGGGACGCAAAGAGTTGGAAAGCCTGCGAATAGAATCGGGGGTTAAAGTCGCGCAATTGGCCAACGGTAAACTCAAAGAAAGTGGTATCCGCGAAGGATTTATTATCACCAAGGTGGACAACACCGAGGTCAACAACCCCAAAGCCCTGAAGGAACTCCTCAAAGGTAAAAAAGGCGGTTTGCTCCTTGAAGGAATTTACCCCAACGGGACCAAAGGGTTTTACGGCATCGAAATTCCGTAAGTGGTCCTAAAGGCTTTCCAAAAAGGCCAAAAGATCGGCGGATTGGAGTGAGTCTCCTGCCCACCGTCCTGCTTCGCCTGCGCCACGTTGGTAATGTTCTAACACTTGATGCAGGGTTTTGGCCCTTCCGTCATAAAAATAAGGCGACGTTCGGGATAGGTTTTTCAAAATCGGG
>JBJTSS010000146.1:0-1327 GCA_046079785.1 Bacteroidota bacterium | reverse complement strand
GTACCCGTAGTAGGTTGTTCCGGAACCTATTAACTTATTGGCAACTACTTGAACATTCTGGCAGCGGTTGAAATAATAGCCGTAATAGTACATATTAGTCATTTGGTTACCGGTAATCTGGTAACCTGTTGAATAGTCCGGGCTGGTGGCCGTCACATAAATGCCGTAGTATGCATCCGAAATTCGGTTTCCTAGGAGATTGATTTGGTTGGATCCGGTGATATACAAGGCTCTGTTATTGGAGCTGGTGCTCAGGGGGTCTCCTCGGAGAATACAATTGCTAACCGTGATGTTGGAACAACCGATCATATCGATACAGGCCACTGTTCCGGATGCCGGCAAAGTGGGTTCGAAATGGTTACGGCATAAAAGGTAATATTGGATGCGCCATTCAAACTGAAGGTATTACCACTTCCGGTATTGGTCAGAATTACATCGGCCGCAATACCTGTTTGGGAGGTTAAAGTGATACCATGAACAGAGCCAAAATAGGATCCCAAGCTGCGATTTCCTGTGTAGGTTCCTGGGGCAATGGACAAGGTAACAGGTCCAGATATTCCACAGGAATTAATGACCGCGATCGCCGCATCGGGGGTAGGGAAATCAGCACCTGTTACGGCACCGACGAGGTAATTGCCCGATAGGGCAATGCAGTAGGTGGTGGTTAACGTATCGTTGGAGGGATTTCCGTCGCTTCCACCGTTGGGCGATGAAGTCCAAACTTTGAGGGTAACGGTACCCGAAACTGGAGCGGTCAACCCCGGACCGCTGAAGGTAAAGGTGGAGGAATCGTTGGGTGCCAAAGGCGATGTGGCGGTAAAGCTGGCGGTGACCGGAGGGTTATTGCCGATTTGATAACCCAAAACGGCCGAGGTGATTGGGGTACCGCCGCTATTCAGTAAACGGAAGGTAATGGGGTAGGTTTGAGCTGGCGTTAATTGACGTTGGGATGGGTTGACCATGGATAAGGCGCTCAGGTCGGTAGCTGCCAGAACGACTTCGTAGGCCCCTATATCCGGTGTTGCATCCCTGGGTGTGCCATTCACGTCGGTGGTGACCCATGTCAAGGCGGTTCCGGCATTACGAAGGGGTGATGTGCTGATCGGCATCAAATTGGTCGATGAGGTGTACAGTGGATCCGCATTGATTGAATTCAAATCTTTGGCGGTATTGGTTTGCCAAGCGGCTAGGTTAATGCTGTTGGTCGTGGTGCTGCTTACCCATTGTTTGAATAGAGTACCGGTCAGTTGGTTGCTAAAGAAATAGAGGTTGTTGTTGGCGACCGTATTGGCCACCACGTTATGCCCCAGGTAGTACATAAGGGAAG
>JBJTSS010000145.1:0-2951 GCA_046079785.1 Bacteroidota bacterium | reverse complement strand
TCGTGAACCAGCAAATGAATTTTTTGGCCCAAGCATCGAGCCATCATCAAGACAAGTAACTCGCGATAGCCTGCTTTGAAAAAATGAAAAAAGAAATGTTCCGATTGTCGGACTATCATGCCCAAACAGGTTCGCAACATTCCTTGAAGGTAACGAATTTGGGATCGAAATGACCGCTTGGGCTGATCTTCAAAGGCAAAGGCTTGGACAATCGCCGAATCGCCGGGGTAACTATAATTGCTGTACAGCGTGTTATCAATTCCGGCTTTTTGAAGACCCTGATGCAGCCTCAACGAAAAATAATCCATCCCTGCCTTGCGTCCTACATAATCCAACAAGGTGCTTTTTGGCTTAGTGGAACGGGTTGTTTGGTGAAGGGAATTCCAAGCCGAGCCCAAACTCAGGCACAAGGGAAACATCGCCATAGGATTGATGGCATTCTCCGAAAACATCGATATAACAATTTGGCTATAAGCCAATAAGCCCAACAGGGGGTAGCTTCTCCCCACCCGCAGGGCCAGGCTTATCCAGGTACCCAGCCATAACAAAAGCCCCAGGGCTCCGCTCTGCGCCAAAAGCGATCCCCAGGCACTATCAACGACCGTTGTGGAATGCTTGTTTGCTTCGCTTATGCTGTGCATCAACAGGGAAACGTTGCCGTGAGAGCCTATTCCCTCCCCGGTCCACGTCCAATCACGAAGGGCGCTGGACCATCCGTGCCAATGAATTGCTATACCCGGATGCCATTGGGCCAAGACCTGCACGGGCCAGGGCAAAAGCAGAGGCAAAGCTAGAACGACACTCCAAACCCCGTAGCGTAGCACGGGCGATTGCCGCGCCAAGAGGGGATGACGAATCATGGCCAAGGCAAGGCCAAGACCTGCGACCATGATGGCTTGCAGCCAAGCTCCTTTGGAGGTGGTGAGCATCAAAGCCAACAAGCCCGCGAGGATTCCCCAGGTCTTGTGGGAGGCCGAACCTGCCAGGATAACCACCGTCATCCAAACCCAAATATGGCCGTTGCTGATGGGGTCCATCCACCAACCGGCAGCACGAAACAAGCCACCCGCCACGGGTTCCAACCATTGTTGGGGAACGCCCTCCACGTAGGGCATTCGTTTGGCCTCAAAATAAGCGCTGCACCAGGACAGCTGGGCGCTTACGGTCAGCGCGTACATCAGTACGGTACCCGCAATCAAAAACCATAACAACCGCAGGGAGTGTTGATCTCGAAGGGGTTCGGAGGAAGCGTCTTGGGGGGGTGGGCCCCAGGCCATACCCAAGGCTATCATTCCCAAAGGCATCAGCCATTGCCGTAAACCAGCAAGGATCACGCTGAGTCCCCCGGTTCCTTGGGTGGCACTCCACAAAAGCCAGCCTATCAAGGGCAGAACATGCAGGATAAGGCGCTTGTTCATCGCTCTTCGCCACCGGAGCATGAGCAGGCCCACCAAAAGAATATCCCTGCCCGCCAAGTAGTAGGGGGGTTGGCCCGAAGGCCAAAACGAAGCCCCAAGGGCCCAAAGCGGGCCAGAGACTGCCAAAAGGACGATGATCAGCGCATGATGGCGATGGATGCTGGGCCAGCGTAGGTTCATGGACGGTTTAATTGGCTCCTTGTGCCTAATTTGTGCCAAAATACAGGCTTTGAGGCGAAAATTTTGGCTAATTGGGCTCTTGTCCCTGTTCATGACAGGCCAAGCGGGGGCAAAACCATCCCGCAAGGCGGGGAATGCGTCGTCTTGGAAGGCGTTGGCTTACCGAATCGAAGGTCGCTTGGATACCTTGTTTCCCTTGGTTTACGAGAATGGACAGCGGGCTTTGCCATGGCAAGGCCGGGTAGAGGCCGTGTTGGAGGCGCCCAAGTCGGGGGGGATTCCGGTTGTTATGGACTTGGAGGGTCTATGGGACGTGGAAGCGGTGCACTGCAACGGGATCAAGGTTGATTTTGTTTACCGGAATGGCCAAATTCGTTTTGACGTTCCCCGCGGGCAAGCTTCGGCAAATGCCCAATGCACGGTTTGGGTGGATTATCGTGGTCGCATGCTCGAAGCGCTGAAGCCGCCATGGCAGGCCGGTTTGGTGGCCACGGAGGATGAACTTGGATATCCTTGGCTGGGCATGACTTGCCAAGGGATCGGCGCCCGTTCGTGGTGGCCTTGTTTGGATGACGCTGCAGTCGAGCCGGAACGGGTTCGCCTCCAAATCACGTATCCGGCTTATGCCAAGGGGGCCTCGGATTCACTGGCCTTGATGGATTTGGTATCCAACGGACAAAGGGTGTCCGATACCATCCTGGGCAAGCAGCGTTGCGTGGCATGGGAGGTGAAACACCCCATTAATTTGTACAATGTTACATTTAATATCGGCAGGTATGTTCGCTTTGTACATCCATACCGGGACATCTTGGGTGTGGACCGGGAATTGGAGTTTTATGTTTCTCCCGAAGATAGCGCCAAAGCCCGTTCTCATACGGTTCAAGCGGTTGATATGATGGCTTGTTACGAAAAATCTTTGGGCTCTTATCCTTTTTGGTCGGATGGATACAAGGTGGTTCAAACATCGTATCTGGGCATGGAACACCAGAGCGCGGTGGCCTATGGTAACGGTTTTCGTAACAATGAATGGGGGTTTGATTTTATCTTGGTGCACGAGAGTGGTCACGAGTGGTGGGGTAATTCGGTAAGCGCTTCGGATCCGGCGGATTGGTGGATACACGAAGGCCTAACCACCCTGATGGAGGCTGTTTATTTGGAATGCTGGGATGGTAATTCCAAAAGGGCTGACGAATACATGCAGCGAATGCGGCGCAAGATTCAGAACCGCAAGCCCATGCAAGGCACCCGCGGTCGTCGATTTGCCGCCCATGATGCCGATATCTATTACAAAGGCGCTTGGATGTTCTACAGTCTTCGTAACAGCGTGGGTATGGAGGAGGGATGGAACGAGGC
>JBJTSS010000144.1:0-3631 GCA_046079785.1 Bacteroidota bacterium | reverse complement strand
TTTGAAAGTGTTTCTTTGATTTTGGCCGGCCTTTCGACTCCGCTGGTTCTTTCGGTCCATACCATTGTATCCTTTGACTTTGCAACATCGGTTATACCTGGATGGCATACGACGATATTCCCTCCTTACTTCGTTGCGGGTGCGGTCTTCTCTGGCTTTGCCATGGTTCAGACCCTCTTGATTATTATGCGCAAATCGATGCGCTTGGAGCAGTACATCACCTTGAACCATATCGACGTGATGAACAAAATCATCTTGGTGACCGGCTCTATCGTAGGCTCGGCTTATATCACCGAATTTTTCATCGCATGGTATTCGGCGGTTCCTTACGAGCAATATGCTTTTGTGAATCGCGCCTTCGGGCCTTATTGGTGGGCCTATTGGACCATGATGACGTGTAATGTTATAACTCCTCAGTTGTTTTGGTCCCGCAAGTTGCGCCGTTCCTTAACCGCCTCCTTTATCATCTCCATTTTTGTCAATATTGGGATGTGGTTTGAGCGATTTGTCATTATCGTAACCTCCTTGCACCGGGATTATTTACCATCCTCTTGGTTAATGTATTCCCCAAGCTGGGTCGAAATCTGTATGTACATTGGCTCTTTGGGCCTCTTTTTCACGTTGTTTTTCTTGTTTGCCAAGTTCTTGCCGGTCATAGCCGTAGCCGAAGTCAAATCGATCTACAAAACCTCTTCCGAAGAAGAGATTGCCAAAACGGCTGCCAAGGAAGGGGTCAATCTCCAAGAAGCCCACGCTCATACCAACGGTTCTTATTAAGTCGCTCCAATTCCATCTTTGACCAACTAACGAATTTTATGACCAAGAAATATATCCTGGGCTTGTTTCGCGACGAAGAGCCCTTGCTTCACGCGGTGCACGAGCTCCGCAAAGAAGGTAACAAAATTCACGAGGTTTATACCCCGTTCCCCGTTCACGGTTTGGACGATGCCTTGGGCTACAAGCGTAGTCGCTTACCCCGCGCTGCTTTTCTGTTCGGGTGTTTAGGGGGTACGTTGGGCCTCAGTATGCAGGCATGGATGTTGGGTGTGGATTGGCCTATGAACATCGGGGGCAAACCCGCGTTGGCATGGGTCGATTTTGTTCCGGTAACCTTTGAGCTTACGGTTTTGATTACGGCATTGGGTATGGTGGCCACGTATTTAGTTGCTTCGGAATTTATTCCGGGGAATGAACCCAAAATGCCCGATCCTCGAATTACATCGGATGTTTTTTGTATCGCCATACCTGCCGACGGGGCTTCAGCCTCGGTAGGTTCGCGATTGCGTCAATTGGGCGCTGAAGTCCAGGAAAAGGAAGTTGAACTATGAAAAAAATACACTTAACGGTCATGACCGTACGCCTATTCTTGGGTTTGGGACTGGGTTTTTGGACTTTGACCTCCTGCGCTCTGTTGGAGGACAACAAAGAACCTGGATGGGAGTACGCCCCTCAGATGTACGTTTCCACGCCCTACGAACCGTATTCTCAGGTAGCCAAAAACAGCGTGAATCCCGACGGTAAGAACATGCGCGCCCCGGTTGCGGGGACCATCGCTCGCAATGGTTTGGGCTACGACAATACCATCCTTGAATTGATGCACAATTATCCGATTGGTCGCGATAGTGTGGATTATGCCGGTAAGGTTTTGCGCAATCCTTTGGATAGCCGCGATACCACCCTCTTGGCGGAGGGTAAATACCTCTACGGTGTTTATTGTGCCCCTTGTCATGGCGCTGAAGGAAATGGTCAAGGCAAAGTGGGGCTCAAATACGCCGGGGTTCCTAACTACAAAGATTCCCGAATACCAGGTCTCCCTTCAGGGCATATTTACCATGTAATTACCTTGGGCAAAAACCGAATGTGGGGTTTGGGTTCCCAAATTCGCCCCGAGGATCGTTGGAAAATCGTCCTGTACGTCAATCAATTAAGAGGTTATCAAGAGCCCTCCTAAGGGGTGCTCAAGTATTTTTTGGTGTTAAAACAAGTTAAAGAAATGGGTTCTCATCACGCTGTTGAAGTCAAAGAAGAGCGCTTTGCGCCTTCCTCACGATTGACCAACATAATTCGACTCCTCCTGGGAATTGGATTGGTTACCGTTGCCGCTGGGGTTTATTCCGACGGTCATCGATTTTGGGCCAACTATTTGTTAAACAATTGGTTCTTTTTGGGGCTCTCCTTGGCGGGCGTTTTGTTTGTGTCCATCCAGTCGGTGAGCAATGCAGCATGGTCTTTGGGTTATCGTCGTATCGCGGAGGCCATGGGGGCGTATCTGCCTTGGGCTTTTGCTGGGTTTGCTGTCCTCATGATTTCAACCTCGCTCCATTGGAACCACCTGTACCATTGGGCCCATCATGGTATCGCGGAGCAGTTTCTAGAAGGGGGTCAACCCAACCCGGAATACGACCCCATTATTGCTGTCAAAATTCCTTACCTCAACGTGCCGTTTATGGCGGCACGGATGCTGGTCTTTTTTGGATTATGGATACTACTGTACCGCGCCATTCGTAAGCATTCGCTGCTGGAGGACCAGGAAGGTGGACTGTTGCGAATTCGCCGTATTAAAACCTTGGCTTCCATTTTCTTGCCTGTTTTTGCGGTGTCTTGGGCAATGAGCACCTGGGATCACATCATGTCGGTTGACACACACTGGTATTCCACTATTTTTTGGGTCTATCATTTTGCGGCGGCATGGGTGGCTGCCCTATCGTTCATCGCCATCGTGGCCGTTCTGCTCAAAAAGTCAGGTTACCTCCCTCATCTGAATGATAACCATTTGCATGATTTGGGTAAATTTATGTTTGCGTTTTCCATATTTTGGGCTTACATCTGGGTCTCCCAATTCTTGCTGATTTTTTACGCTAACATTCCCGAAGAAACCATTTATTTCCAAGAGCGCCTGGAACATTTCAAAATTCCATTCTTTGTCAATGTTGTGGTGAATTTTGTGTTACCCTTCTTTTTGCTCATGACTCGCGGTTCCAAGCGTCAGGCCAATTACCTCATGGCAGTGGCTGTTCTCTTGATTGCAGGTAAATACTTGGATCTTTATTTGGGCATTATGCCAGGAACGGTAGGGGGGCATGCTCATTTTGGATGGATGGAGATTGGGATGTTTGCCGGTTATGCTGGTTTGTTCCTTTGGGTGGTTACCAAAGCCTTGGCTTCGGCTTCGATTATTCAACATAGGCATCCGTACATCAAGGAGTACGCAACGCACGAAGTCATGTAATCGGAAAGGCAGGGGGTCTGCCTTCGAGTTTGGTGCTATATTCGTTAAAACCTAGCATCATGCCCAATTTTCAAGCTTCGTCCTCTGCACCGGAGGGTTCATTAAGTACGCCTTGGCGTTCTTTCCTCACCTTAATAGGCGTCTTTTTCTTTTGGGGCTTTGTGGCCGCCTCGAACGATATCCTGATCCCGGTTTTTAAGCAAGCTCTGCATTTGGAACAGGCCCAGAGTCAAATGATTTCCTTCGCTTTTTATGTGGCCTATACCTTGGGCTCCTTGCTTTATTTGGGAGCGTCAGCTTTGTGGTCCGGACCACATCACAACGACCTCATTAGTCGCTGGGGGTATTCCAGGGCCCTGGCCTACGGGCTTTTGGTATCTGCGTTGGGAACCTTGTTGTTTA
>JBJTSS010000143.1:0-1506 GCA_046079785.1 Bacteroidota bacterium | reverse complement strand
GTTTGGCGGAGCAAATCCGGCAATGCAATAGCGTCTACAAAATGCGTTTTCCGGTACGGATTGGGGAGGATATGCACGTCATCGAGGCTTACCGTGTGGAGCATTCGCATCATCGCCTACCGACCAAAGGAGGAATTCGGTATGCGCCCCATGTCAACGAAAACGAGGTGATGGCTTTGGCGGCCTTAATGACCTACAAATGCGCCATTGTGGATGTTCCTTTTGGGGGAGCCAAAGGTGCCGTGGCCATTGATCCATCCCAATACACGGTGGACCAATTGGAGCGAATTACCCGCCGATACACCACCGAACTCATCCGTAAGAATTTTATAGGTCCAGGGGTGGATGTGCCGGCTCCCGATTACGGAACCGGGGAACGTGAAATGAGTTGGATTATGGATACCTATGCCACCTTTCATTCCGGTCAAATCGATGCTATGGCTTGTGTTACGGGCAAACCGGTTACCCAAGGCGGTATCGTTGGCCGCAAAGAAGCCACCGGTTTGGGGGTCTTTTACGGAATGCGCGAGGTATGTTCCTACGAGGAGGATATGGCATCTTGGGGCCTGACCCCAGGTTTGGAAGGCAAAAGGGTGGTGGTTCAGGGTTTAGGGAATGTGGGTTACCATGCGGCCCTCTATTTTGCTCGCGGTGGTTCCAAGATTGTCGGTCTCGCTGAGCGCGAAGGAGCTATTTATTGCGCGGAAGGTTTGGATTTGGAGGCCGTGGTGGAACACCGTCGTCGTACCGGTAGCCTGTTGAATTTTGAAGGTGCCGTGAATCTTGCGAACAGCGAGGAAGCCCTGGAATTGGATTGCGATATTCTGATTCCTGCCGCTTTGGAAAATGTTATTCATGCTGGAAATGCTCATCGTATCCGAGCTCGTTTGGTAGCCGAGGCCGCCAACGGTCCGGTCACCGCAGAGGCCGTGGAAATCCTCAATCAGCGGGGTGTCGTGGTCCTGCCCGATATGTACCTTAACGCTGGGGGCGTGACCGTTTCGTATTTTGAGTGGCTCAAGAACTTGTCCCATGTTCGTTTTGGGCGTTTGGGTAAGCGATTCGATGAGCGAATGCACAACGACATCATCGACGCGGTGGAGAACATGACCGGTCAGACCCTGGACGCAACCCGAAGGAATTTAATCGGTCGTGGTGCTGAGGAATTGGATTTTGTTTATTCCGGTTTGGAAGAAACGATGATCGAGGCTTATCGTCAAATTCGGGCAGTCAAAAAGGAATTTCCCCAAATACCGGATTTTCGAACCGCCGCTTACGTGGTCGCTATTCGCAAAATCGCCCGCTCCTACGAGTCTTTGGGTGTTTTCCCGTAGGTCGGCTTTCGTTTAGGCCTTCGTTGAGGTAGCCAACTTAAAGATTACCACGCAGGGCCTGCTCTCGTTCGATGGATTCAAAGAGGGCCTTGAAATTTCCTTTTCCAAAGGACTTAGCCCCTCTGCGCTGGATAATTTCAAAAAACATGGTGGGTCGATCCTGCACCGGTTT
>JBJTSS010000142.1:0-3097 GCA_046079785.1 Bacteroidota bacterium | reverse complement strand
CAAAGCAGGGTCGGTGCCCGAACCGAATTCGTCCAACAAAACCAAATCGTTGGGGCCAGCATGGCGCAAGGCAAAAGCCATAAGTTGCAAATGAGCCGCATAGGTGGACAGATCTTGGTGCAGATCCTGACGATCCCCCATTCCCAAGATGACCGAACCAACCAAGGAACAGGCGCTGTCTTCACCGCATAACAAAGGCCACCCCAATTGAAACAACCATTGGGAAAGGCCTACTGTTTTGAGAAAAACCGATTTACCCCCTGCATTGGGGCCCGAAACCACCATGATACGCTGTGCTTGGTCCAAGGTCCAAGAAAAGGGAATCGCGGTGGTTCCTCGGCTTTTGCATTCCAAGACCAATAGGGGATGCCGAACATCGATCCAGCGACGACCAGCCTCCCAAATCTCCGGAAACCGCACTGTTCCCAAACCCATGGACCAGGAACACACGGCGTTGACGGCATCCGCTCGGGCCAACAACTGCGACCAACCCATCCAATCGGGGTGGCATAATCGAATGTTATGGCTAAGCTTTTGGAGGATACGGTATTTTTCGGCCCGAATTTCCCATTCCTGCTCACGTAATCCGTTGTTAAGGGACCAAACTTCGGAAGGTTCGGTATAAAAATGCTGGCCCGTGGCCGAGACATCGTGGACCAGACCGGCCACGTTTTTGCGGCCTTCGCTGTTCAAAACCAAGACATAGCGATCATCGCGGAGGGTAACCCCCGAATCGGTGGCCCAACCTGCATCCCGGTAGCGCTTCCATAATTGCTCCATGGAATCCCGGAGCTCGCGGGTTTTGCGCTGTTGTTGGACCAAAAGTCGCGCCAAGACTGGACTGGCTTGGGGCAAGAGGGTCCCGTCGAGGCCCACCAATCCGCTCAACACACCCTGAACTGCATCCAAAGAAAGCAAGGAACCACGCTCTTGGGCCCAGGCCGATGTTCCGGTTCCCGTCGGTTGAGCCATCGCTTTTTCCCAAGCCACCGCCGATTGAACCCCGGAACCCATAACGCGTAAATCCTCTTCGGTCAAGACATAACCTTCTTTGGACCAAAGCACCAATTGATCCCGACTAGCCTCCCAGCGCAAAGCCGGCCAAGGGCGACCCTGCTGCATGGAAGCCAAACACTCCCGGTACAACGCCTGCCTTTGGCGCAATGAATCCTTGTCGTGCAACAGCTCCATCCATTCATCCAATACCAAGGGTCCTGACGGGGTATGGCAACGCTCCGCAACGGCCTCTCGTAGACGATCCAGTTCCAAAGTCGTCCATGCCGAATCGGGGTACAGCGAAGGGAGGGTTTCTCCCTTGGGTTCCAAAGAAGCGCCGGACGGATCCAAATCGTTTACCATGCCTGTTGTTGCAACATCAGATCGCAACGATCGTACACCTGTTGAAGGGCCAAAGGATCTTGTGCCAAATAATGCCGATAACTGCTCTCAAATCGAGGGACTGGAATACCCAGCGGGGCCAAGGCAGCATCGTAAAGGGAGGCCATACCCAACGTGGAGCGCGTATCCCCGCTTTGCAAAACATAATAGCGGGCCCGGTAGGCTTCGGCCAAATGAACGCGCACCAAGGCCAGCGCCATGGAATCGGGGGGTAGTAGCGGGCCCTGATTCGGAGGTAAATTCGAGGAATCGCTGGGACCTTGGGGACCCGGGATATCGTGGATTTTTGGCGATTCGGTTGGACCTTGGCACGAAGCCCCAAAAAGAACAAGGCAAGCCCAAACCCCTAATTTACCCGAAAATCCAAGCCTGAACATAAGGTCAAAGGTACGGATGATTTATTTTGTACCCATGCAAGACCCGCTATCGGCCCCTACCTACCCCGAGCCATCCTCACCCTTGGACCGCGTTCTCCAAACCCTTCAAGCCTATCCTGGAACCACCCTGGTAGCGGTTTCCAAGACCCGTTCGGTGGAAGCAATTCACGCACTCTACCAACGAGGTCTTCGGGATTTTGGGGAAAACAGCGCCTTGGAGCTGCAGTCCAAAGCCCGGGTTCTACCCGACGATATTCGTTGGCACTTTATTGGTCACCTGCAGACCAACAAGGTCAAAACAATCCTGCCCTGGGTTTCCTTGGTTCATTCCGTGGACAGCCCCCGTTTGGCGGAGGAACTCCAAAAAAGAGCGGCCGCATTGAACCGCCATGTAGGCGTCTTGTGGCAAGTGCGCATTGCCCGCGAAGAAACCAAGCACGGTTTTGAACACGATGCGCTCCATGCGTTTTTGGAAAATCAAAAAGCGGGGGATTTCCCCAACCTCCAACCCAAGGGCCTCATGGGCATGGCCACGTTCACCCAGGATCAATCCCAGATTCGCCAAGAATTCGCCACCCTGCAGGCGATGCACCGGGTCGTCAAAGAACGTTACTACCCCGGCAACGAAGATTTTTTGACCAAATCCATGGGCATGTCCGGGGATTACTTAATCGCCCTCCAAGAAGGGAGCACCATGATCCGCTTAGGCAGCCTCTTGTTCGAGCCCTCGAGCAGCAGCGAGCATCCTTAGGAAGGCCTCAAGCCTTGGGCTTTTCTTGGCCTTCCTGCCATTGACGCCACCGCTGTATCAAAGCGAGGGTGGAAGAATCGACACCAGAATTGGAATCCACCTCCATACCCTGATCCAACAAAGGCAAAACCCGGTTGGCCAAAATTTTTCCCAATTCCACCCCCCACTGGTCATAACTAAACACATTCCACACAATTCCCTGTACCCAAATTTTGTGCTCGTACAACGCTACCAAAGCCCCCAAAGCCGCTGGGGTCAAGCGAGGGCACAGGAGAAAATTGCTGGGACGATTGCCTTCAAAAACCTGGTAGGCCTCGGCCCGATTCACGGCAGGCGAAACAGCCCGCACCTCTTCCAAGGTACGTCCTTGCATTAAGGCCTGGGCTTGAGCCAACGCATTGGCGCTCAAGTAACGGTGATGTGGACCGCCTGGGTAATGGGTGTTGGCGGCCAAAATAAAATCGCAGGGAACTTTGGTGGTGCCTTGATGCAGAAGTTGATAAAATGCATGTTGACCGTTGGTCCCTGGTTCCCCCCACAGCACCGGTCCTGACCCGTACGTTAAAGGAAG
>JBJTSS010000141.1:0-1200 GCA_046079785.1 Bacteroidota bacterium | reverse complement strand
CTCGATGGCCATGACCAAAGAAGGAAATTCAGGGGTTGGAGCAGCAATGTCCAGCCTTAGTCCCTTTTGAATCACAGCCTCGTGGGTTTGGGTTCCTAAAGCGGCTATTCTGGTCTCGTTTTGGATAAAATCAGGAAAATTCTCGAAAAGAGACTTGATCCCAATGGGGCTGAAAAAGCACAAAACGTCGTACTTGATATCCGCTAAATCACTCAAATCACTGGAGACCGTTTGGAACATCACGGCTTTGGTGATGTTAAGGCCAGATTCTTCCGCCTTAACCAGGAAACTTTCCGAAAGTGCATCGGAGCAAGGCATTAGGTAGGCAATTTCTTTGTGCTTCAGCATTTGAGGCAGGAGATCTTCCAATTTGCCTTTCCCAAAGGCAATCTTCCGTTTCCGAAGTTGGGTATATCGCTGCAAATAATGGCCTACTTTGTCAGAAATGCAGAAATACCGGGTTTCTTGATCCACTTCTACGCGCATTTCCTCGCAAAGCCTGAAATAATGATCCACCGCATTTTTGCTGTTGAAGATTACCGCAGGATATTCCCCCAAGGCAATTCGGGCCTTTCGGAACTCCCTCGCGGAGATCCCTTTGACTTCGATAAAGGGCCTGAAGTCGACTTTGACCCCGTATCGCGTTCCCAATTCCATCAACGGCGTGCGTTCTCCCGGCTCCGGTTTGGGTTGGGATACGAGGATGGTTCGAATTTTGGGTTTGGAGGGTGTGCCTTCTGCCATGCGGTTATTTCATTGCAATCATCGTGATGGGGATGATTTCGAAGGTGCAAATATAGAAAACCATCAAAAAAAGGCGGTGAATCGATAATTCATTTGCCAAACGAAGCAATCGAACCCACCTGAAGCCCACGGCAAGACCCAAAAGACCCAAGGATATGGCATAGGTCCATGCAATCCATGAGGGAGTACCGTATCGAGTGAGCAAAGGCAGGACCAACATATAGGGGATCAAGGCGTGAAATACCCCGTAGAAACTCGCTTTGAGCCATAGGTAGCCTTCGTCAAACTCCGCAACCCAAGCCCATACCCTCAGGAACCCTGCCCAAAATCCTGAGACTATACTCAGTACGATGATCCAAAACAAGACCAATACCGGAGCATTTCCTAAAGCCTCAGGGAGCATCGAAACCAAAATTCTTTGAAAATGAGGTAACCCGGTCAGGGTCAGGCCAAGGC
>JBJTSS010000140.1:0-6914 GCA_046079785.1 Bacteroidota bacterium | reverse complement strand
GGCAAGCGGGGTACGTCTCAAAAAGTAAAAAGATGTTTCGTTTAAGTTTTGGCCTCTTGTTGGGGCTGATGCTGTTAGCCTGCCAGAATTCCTCGAAGGAAGAACAAGTTTTGAAGGAAGGCACCCCAAAAGATACCGTGTGCAGTCCCGGTCTGGAGCAGCCCAAGGCTTCTCCCATGGCGGCTGCTATGCGGGCCATGGCTGATCAAGCCGAGACAATGCGGGCGTGGATACTCCGGGATTCCTTGAACAAAGACGCAAGGCCAACATGGGCTCCTATGCCATTCGAGACGCAGCGCCCTACCGATACCTCGGTTCTTACCCAAGATTTCTTTGAAGCGGCCAAGGCGTATCAACTAGCCCATCAACTGGTCCAAAAGCAGCCGACCAAGGAGCATTTTAATGCGTTTGTTTCCCGCTGCATTGCTTGTCACCAGTCCCATTGCCCGGGACCGCTGAAGCGCATTAATCGTTTGAAGATCGCATCCTAGACGATTCACCGGATCCGTAACCAAACGTTTGTAACCGACTAGAGCGCTGCGATGGTCGAATTTTTGCCGTTGAATGCCGGTAAAATTTCGAAATACACTTTTTTTCATGGTGGTATTAGGGTCCACAGGCTGCAGCTTGATCGTGGAATCCCATGCGATGGCTTGGGGTTTTGCGGCCCATCGTTACATTAATGAATCGGCGGTTTATGCCTTGCCCTCACCACTCCGCGAGTTTTTTGAATACCATCGACAGTACCTCAAAGACAGGGCGGTTTTCGCTGATCAACGCAGGTCTTGGGATCCATTGGAGGCGCCTTGTCATTTCATGGATGTTGATCGATGGGAGGAGCAAGAGCGTTGGCAATGGACCATGCATTGGGATTCAGCTGTTCAATGTTATTCGGAAGATTTCCTTCGTAGTCGGGGGATTCTGCCATGGCATACCCTTCGCGTTTTTCGTCGTTTAGTTTGGGCTTTTGAGCAGGGGAATACCGGGTACATCTTGCGAACGGCGGCGGATCTGGGACATTACCTTGCTGACGCGCATGTTCCCCTTCATTTATGTTCCAATTACAATGGGCAGTGGACAGGCCAGCACGGATTGCACGCTTTGCTTGAGAGTCGAATTCCAGAGTATTTTGGTGACACCATGCGGTTGTCATTGCGACGGGCAACCCCATTTCAACGACCGGAGCAGCAGATTTTATCGATCATGAAGGAGGCGTACGCTCCTATAAATCAAGTATTTGAATGCGAATGCCGTTGCCGAATGGATGTGCCATTGCATGAACAATACGCCCCAATTCGTCGCGGTAACCGTTTGGTACGTCAAGAATCTCTACGTTTTGTTCAGTGTTATCATCAATGCCTTGGCGGCTTGATGGGACGACAATTATCGGCATCGGTGACCCATGTGGCCGATTGGTGGCTGAGCGCTTGGTTGGCGGCAGGCCAGCCTAGGCTTCAAATTGTTTCGGGACAAGACGGCAATGAACGAGCGATCGAAGGTGAGGACGAAGATGGTGTCAGGTCACCCAATACGGAAGGTATGGCGCCTGCTCAGGAAGGGAGTGGATGTGGTGAGGAAGGAGGTGACGCTTAGGGTCGAAGCTCTTCAATACGAACACGCCCTATTCCTCGGGTTGGAATTTCGATTTGGGATGCAGCTTTGGGCGAAAGATCAATGATGTGCGGGGATTGTTTGGGTAAGCGGTCATTAATGATCAATTCGATGGAACAGCCGTTCTTGAGATGGGTGACGCGTACCCGTGTTCCCGGGGGGAGGGTTTTGTGCGCGGCACTAAGCAAATGGCTGCGATGGACCTGACCAGAACTGGTTCGTTGACCGTCGAATCGTGGGGCATAGACCGATGCGGTTCCGTTTTGTACCAAAGGGGTATCTTTTCCTTGTTGAGGGCCGCCAAAAACAACCAAAAAGAGCAAATACCGGAGCAACATACCGTAAGTTACTAGAAATGTTCGTTCATTGGCATTTTTATCGGATTTTTACTCCATGAATTGGCCAGAAATTTTGCTGGGCGCTTGTGGTGCCTACGCCCTTTGGAAGGGGTACCAAAAAGGTTTGGTCGGGGTTGTTTTGGAATGGGTGGGATTTGGGCTTGCCTTGGCCTTGGTTTATGCCCTCTTTGCGGGAGGAACTGCGTTTTTGGAAAAGATAATGCCACCCGCGTTGGTCCAGGAAGGCGGCAAGGCTTTGGCCCTACTGCTGATTTTTGTGGCCGTTCGTATAGGGATTTGGGCCCTGACCAAAGCCACCCATTGGATGGCCCAAAAAATTGGAATGGAAACTCCTTATCGCCTAACGGGAGCGCTTTTGCAATTGGGGCAGTTTTTGGTGCTCTGGTCAGTCGTTGCAACATGGATAGCAGGATTCGACGGTGGAGAGGCCTGGTTTTTGAGGATTTGGCCCTGGTCGGGTTCTCCTTGCTTGGCCTTGGGACGCGGTTTTTTGGCCTTTTTACCCTAAAGACTGCATGTACCGCTTCCTTTTGTTGGATAACCGGGATAGTTTTACCTACAACCTCCAGGCATGGGTCCTCCACGGAGGACACGAATGTCGCGTCGTGGATCATCATCAGGGCCGGGATGCGTGGGAGGAATGGTCCTGGGACGCTGCGATTTTGGGTCCCGGACCCGGAACTCCACCCAAGGCGGGTAACTTAATGGCGTTTATTGATCGGTATGCAGACGCAAGGCCCATGTTAGGAATTTGTTTAGGACACCAAGCATTGGGTATGTACCATGGGGCCAATTTGGTTCACGCCAAGGTTCCGGTTCATGGCAAAAGGAGTCGGCTACGCTGCGAAAAGGAATTGCTGGCATTGTTACCAACAATAGATAGCTCCGAGCAAGTTCAAGAGAGGCAGGTTATGCGTTACCACTCGTTGGTTTTGGATAGGGTTCCCCAAGACTTTGAACTTTTGGCCTGCGCAGAGGATGACCGAAGCCTACAAGCCATGCGCCACAAAACACGCCCTTTGTGGGGTTACCAGTTCCATCCTGAGTCGGTTACAACGGATATATCCCAGGAGTGGCTTCGGATTTTTGTCCAGGAAGCCCTGCAAAATCGTCCCCAATCGCCTCCATTTTTATTCGAATAATCTCGCAACAATGACCACTCAACTTTTGGTTTACGCCAGGCCTTCGATCCAACATCAATTGGCCGGATTAAGGGCATTGCATGAAGCGGCTTTGAGTCGTGGTTTATCCTTGCGTTGGCATTCTTCGTTGGAGCCTTGGGTTCGTCAAGAGTTTGACAGCTCTGCCCCCGCTTTTTTTGATCCAAGCGATTTGGGGTCTCCGTTCATCGAGGAAAAGACTTCCGGCCCTGGTGGAGGGGCCATGATTTTGGTTTTGGGTGGAGATGGGACGATGTTGGACACGGTTCCTTGGGCGGTTGCGGCCAATTTGCCAATTTTTGGTTTTCATTTTGGACGGTTGGGTTTTTTGAGCAGTGCCGGTGGAATTGAGGATATTCCACGGGCCTTGGATGCGATCCAAAATGGGGAATTGGTTTTGGAGGAGCGTAGCCTTTTGGAATGCCAATACCCTATGAACCATACGACGACGGGCACGGCCTTGGCCCTAAACGAAGTGGCCCTGCACCGCACGGGTGCAGGACTGATGCGCGTTGCTTGCACGTTGGATGGCGAATTGCTCAACCGCTACCAAGCCGATGGGTTGTTGGTGGCTACCCCAACCGGGTCCACTGCGTATTCGATGAGTTGTGGTGGCCCTATCGTGCTTCCCTCCAGCAAGGTTTGGACCATTACCCCGGTGGCAGGCCATCAACTGGGTATTCGTCCGGTGGTTGTGGACCAAAACGTACAAATCACCTTGCAGGTAGAATCCGAAATTTCCTTGGGTCCTGCGCAACTTATGGTGGACGGTAAGGTCCTGGATTGGCTTGGAGCGGGGATATTGCGCCTCCGTTCGGCCCCCAAGCCGCTTCGTTTAGCCAGGTTCAAGGGGTTCTCGCATCTGGATAACCTCAAAACCAAACTCTTGTGGGGCCTGGACCCCAGAGGTTAATTTCTGCTTTTTTTGAGGTATTTTCGCCTTTTGGCTAATTTGTTTGGTATGAACGACTGGTATTGTATTTCCCGAAAAGCCTTGTTTGCCAAGGCATTGTTTGGGACTTTTTTGTGTTTGAACCTTTTACCGAACAGGACTTCGGCCCAACTTCGGGAATTTGGGGCTAACGTCTATTCCACAACCTATGTTGGCGATTTGGCTCATCTCAATAATTTTGTTTACAGCACACGGGGTGGCATTGGAGCCCATTTTCGTCGGCATTTGACCAAGGGCCTGAGCCTTCGCGCGGATGTGAATTTTGCAACCTTGGCCGGCTCGGATAACAGCCCCGAGCTTCGGGATTTGGCCAACCAAGCCTATAATGACCCCAGCGGTGCCAAATACAACCGATTGGTTGGGGAATATTTCCGGGTGGATTCCTTTAGCCAAACCGTAACGGCTGTCAAGGAAGGGGTTAACCTCAGAAACCTCTCCTTTCGTACAAGGCTTACAGAGTTCAGTGTGGTTTTGGAATATAAGTTTGGGGAGTTTATGATCAACAGTAGCGTGCGCCGGGCTAATTTTTATGTCTTCGGTGGGTTCAACGTGTACCATTTTGAACCGGAAGGGCGCTCTGCCGTGGATTCTATAGGTTGGATTAAGCTCAAGGATTTGACCACCGAGGGTCAAGGCCTTTCCAATTTCTATACAACACGGGAGTATCGCTCGACCCAGTTGGGTATCCCTTTGGGTCTTGGGGTACGATGGACTTTGGACAAATACACCCGTTTGTCGGCCGAAGCCGGTTATCGAATTTTGTTTACCGATTACTTGGACGATGTTTCTGGGCAATACGCCAATCCTGCCGTGATCGGTTCGGTGCATGGTTCCCAGGCCTCTGAATTTGTGGATCGCACCCGTCAATTGCACCCCTGGCTCAAGCCCAATGCCTTGGGTTCCGCTCGGGGTAACAGCAATGGGCGTAACGACGCTTTCTTGTTTGTGGGCCTGAGTTTATCCCGGGTTATTTATCCCTACAATTGCCCAACGCCCTAACCATGAACCTAGGCGCTGGCCGCTTATTCGGTAGAGCAGGGGCTTTTCTGCTGTTTGGATTGCTTTTTGTGCTTCCGGTCTCTGCCCAATGGGTTGACTTGGGCATGGGTGGGGGAATAACCTCCTACCGGGGAGATATCCGTGTACCGATTTCGGGCCTCAAGCCGGGTGCCTACGGGTCGATTCATGGTAAATACAATTTTTCTCCGCATTGGGGACTCAAATTGGTTTTGGGTCAAGGTCAAGTTTCTGCCGCGGATTCTTTGAGTGGAGACCCCAAGCAAATTCAACGAAACCTTAGCTTCACCTCGTCGGTGGTGGAGGCCCGTCTAAGCGTTGAATTTAATTTTTGGCCTTATGTACCTGGCTCTCTGAAACGACGGAGTGCGCCTTACCTGGGTTTGGGATGGGGTCGGTTCTTTTTTGATCCCATGGCGAGGCATAGGGGCACCTTGGTGGCGCTCCAACCCTTGGGAACCGAAGGCCAGGGACTTAGTGAGAAGGCGGGTTTGGAGAACTTGGGACTGGAAGCGGAGCGTTACGCTTTGAATACTTGGATTTTCCCCATTAGCCTGGGTTATCGTCGCAATTTCAAAGGCAATCATGGCATAGGAATCGAGTGGACCTACTGTTTTACCGGAACGGACTACCTGGATGATATTTCCGGTTCCTATATCGACCCATCCTACCTCCGTTTGTACCGAAACACCGTGGCCGCTGATATGTCCGATCGCAGTTGGGAGAAGGGCTTGAACGCCAGAGAGGCGGGTAGCCAGCGCGGGGTCAATGCCTACAACGATGCTTACGGGTCTTTGATGGTATACTACCATTACCATATTCCTTCCCGTCGCTGTCGCATCAAATAATAGTCGGGATGAGCGGACAGGTGGAGCAGAAAGACCCCCAGCGTATACCGGCCCATGTGGCCATCATTATGGACGGCAACGGGCGATGGGCACAACAACGAGGTCAGGATAGGATTTACGGTCATCGCTATGCGGTTCAAGCCGTTCGAGAGACCTGTGAAATATGTGCCGAATTGGGCGTTAAGTATTTGACCCTTTATACGTTTTCAACCGAAAATTGGTCCCGCCCTGTCGCCGAGGTGGAGGCGCTGATGCAGTTGTTGGTTGAAACCGTGCAATCCGAATTGGATACCTTAATGAAAAACAAAATTGCCTTGCATTCTTTTGGCGACTTGGATCGTTTACCCCTAAGTTGCCGAGAACAATTGGCACACACCGAAAATTTAACGGCCAAAAACGACCGCATGCAGCTCAATCTCGCCATTTCGTACAGCGCTCGGTCCGAGATTTTATCGGCAATTCAGCACATTGCCCGAGCCGTTCAGGCCAATGAATTGGACCCCGCCCAAATTAACGAATCGACTTTGGGCCAACATCTGCACACTTTCGGAATTCCGGACCCGGATTTGATGATTAGGACCAGCGGTGAACAACGGCTATCCAATTTTTTGTTATGGCAATCGGCTTATACCGAATTGTATTTTACCGAAACGTGCTGGCCGGATTTCCGTAAGGCTGATTTTTTGGAGGCGCTTCAGGTTTACCAGCAAAGAGAACGACGTTTTGGCAAAACATCGGCCCAAATTACCACCGCTATTGGATGAGAACATTTTGGCTATTGGCAAGCCGCACGGCTTGCTTGTTGGGTTGTTTGTTGTGGGGTTACGAAACCACCAACGCTCAAGCACCTAATCCAAGCGCGACAACATCCGGCTCGGATATTGTTCGCAGTTATACCATTGCCCAGGTTCGGGTGGAGGGTTTGCGGCATACCGATCAAGACCTGCTGATGATGATCGCCGGCTTG
>JBJTSS010000139.1:0-2817 GCA_046079785.1 Bacteroidota bacterium | reverse complement strand
GCAAAGATAGGCCTGTGATTGGCCATTCAAGCCTCCCATATCTTGCCGGGGTTTAGAAGACCCTGCGGGTCAAAAACGGCCTTAATCCCCCGCATAAGTTGAATTTGTAAGGGGTCGACGACCACCTCCATGTATTTCTTTTGGGACCATCCGATACCATGTTCTCCAGAAAGGGTACCCCCCAAAGCACGCACGGTCCCAAAAAGCTCCCGAATTGCGATTGGAATGCGTTCTTTCCAGACTTCCTCCGGGATTTGGTCTTTGAGAATATTAATATGAAGATTGCCATCGCCAGCATGACCGTAACAAACCGAGCGAAACCCGTAGGCCTGTCCCAGGGCTTTGGCTTTGGCCACCAATGCGGGTAAAGCCGTCATTGGAACCACGGTATCTTCCTCTAAATAGACCGAATGGGCCCTCACGGCATGTCCAATCTGCCGTCTCAACGTCCACAAGGCTTCTTTTTGGTCGGCCTGATCCGCCAAGCGAATTTCTCCGGCCCCATGATCTTCCAAGAGGGGGCAAAGGAGCTCGGCTTGTTCCATGAGCAACTCCATGCGATCCCCGTCCAATTCCAGGAGGAGTTCCGCTTGAACATCGGCAGGAAAAGGCAAGTCCATGCCCAAATAGGCGGCCGATAATTCCAACGCCTCGCGCTCCATAAATTCCACGGCCGATGGTCGAATACCGCTAGCTGCGATGGCTGCTACCGCACTGCACGCGCTTTTGAGATCCAAAAAAGGCACCGAAAGCAGCAAATTCACCTTGGGGGCAGGAATCAACCGAAAAACCGCTTTGGTGATGACCCCCAGCGTCCCTTCACTACCCACCATTAATTGGGTCAGATGATACCCCGTGGCGTATTTCGAAACCGATGCCCCGGTCCAAAACAGGCTTCCATCCATGAGAGCGACCTCCAAATTCAAGACATAATCTTTGGTGGTTCCATACTTGTAGGCATGCGGTCCTCCGGCCGATTCTGCCAAATTTCCCCCTATCGTGCATGTTCCTCGGGAGGATGGGTCCGGTGGGTAGTACAAACCGTACGCTTCAACCGCCTCTTGCATCACCTGGGTGATGACTCCAGGCTCCACCGTCACCTGGAGGTTATCGGCATCGATGGATAGGATGCGATTCAAACGAGCAGTGCTCAGGACCAAACCCCCTTGAACAGGCAACGCGCCTCCGCTCAACCCGGTTCCACCGCCCCTGCAGGTCACGGGGACTCCATGCCTTTGGCAACACGCCAGAACGGCAGCAACTTCCGAGGCTTGGTCCGGAAAGACCACCACCTCCGGCACAAACAGCCAATCCTCGGTCTCGTCACGACCGTAGGCCTCGGTTGCAGAGGTCAAAACCTGGTCCTCCGAAAGCAAAGCGAGGATTTCCTCCAAAAAAGCGGTTGTCAATGCCATGCACCAAAATTATTGAATTAATTTTGCGCTTCTTCCGACCCGAGGAAAATACCCCCACGGTCCAAGAAATAAACCTAGACCACCGAAAACCTACCATACACCATGGCCGAAATCATACGCATGCCCAAAATGAGCGATACCATGACCGAAGGGGTCGTGGTCGCCTGGCACAAGAAAGTTGGGGACACCGTCAAAGTTGGGGATATCCTGGCGGAGGTGGAAACCGACAAAGCCACCATGGAATTGGAGAATTATGTCAAGGGCGTCCTCCTGCATATCGGCATAGAACAAGGGCAAGCGGTTCCAGTCGATGCCTTGATTGCCATCGTTGGCAAAGAGGGCGAAGACGTATCCGCGCTTTTGGCTGCTGGCTCCGCAGCGCCTGCTGTCCCTACCAACACCTCGACCCCATCCGAAGCCACCGTAACCCAAACGGCAGCCCCCGTTGTGGAAACCGGTGAACCCTCGACCGGGGATGGTCAGCGAATCAAGGCCAGTCCTTTGGCGCGCAAATTGGCTGCAGAACAAGGTCTTGACCTGCGTCATATTCAGGGAAGCGGCGACCATGGGCGTATTGTACGTCGTGACCTCCAAAACGTCAGTACGAAACCCGCCACGATGGATGCCCCATCGGCCCCCGATTTGAGCGCTTGGCTCAACCGCCCTGCCGGTCAAGGGGAATCGTTCACCGACCAGCCACTCAGTCAAATGCGCAAAACCATTGCTCGCCGTTTGACCGAATCCAAAAACGCTGCGCCTCATTTCTACCTCACGATGGAAATTGACATGGACGAGGCGGTGGAGGCCAGGCAACGACTTAACCAAAATGCCCCGGTCAAAATCTCGGTGAACGATTTGGTGATCAAAGCGGCCGCTATGGCCTTGCGTCAACATCCTGCCGTGAATTCTTCGTGGTTGGGGGATCGCATTCGCCAAAATCAGCATATCCACGTTGGCGTGGCCATGGCCTTACCCGATGGTTTGGTCGTTCCTGTTTTGCGTTTTGCTGACCAAAAGAATTTGGTACAAATTGCTACCCAAACCAAAGAATACGCAGGCAAAGCCAAGGAAAAGAAACTACAACCCCAAGACTGGGAGGGTAACACCTTTACCATTAGCAATTTGGGTATGTTTGGCATCGAAGCCTTTACCGCCATCATCAACCCACCCGATGCCTGTATTTTGGCGGTTGGAGCCGTACGCGAATGCGCGGTGGTGCGGGATGGTCAATTGGGAATAGGCCAACGAATGACGGTGACCCTTAGCTGCGACCACCGGGTTGTGGATGGGGCAACCGGCGCTGCCTTTCTGCAGAGCCTATCCTTGATGCTGAGGGATCCGGTTTCGATGTTGTTGTAACACAACATCAAGACAGCGGATCTGATTAGCGGGATTTTTTGGG
>JBJTSS010000138.1:0-1127 GCA_046079785.1 Bacteroidota bacterium | reverse complement strand
GCGTAAAGATCGCCCATGGAACTTTGTCCAAGCCAGCGGCCTTCCGCGTCGGTCAAGGCGATATCGTTTTTCCAAACCAACGAATCCCCATCAATTTCCAAGCGGCTTGGTTAGGCGCCGAAAACAACGTTTGGGTTGCCGAACTTGCGGTACTGGCGATAAAAGTAACCACCATCAAAGGCGTATTGGCGGGCAGGGTGCTCAGACGTATACGCTGGTAGCCCGCACCACTTTGACCGTTGAGATAGAAATGCCCGTCCAAGTTGGAGGTATCGCGGGCTGGCAGTGAAAAATCAGCGCTATCGACAAAGGGTGGATAACAGGAATTTAGATCGCAGATGGTTTGGGACCACCCGGTCGGTAATTGACTACTGACCCGACGCCAGCGCAAATTCACAGAAGCTGAACCTTGGTTGACCACGCCGCTGTATCCGACAATTTCAAACTGACTGGCGTTCCCTGAGGCTCGAACGGTGTCTCCGGTTGTCAGGACGATTTGGGCTTGGGTAGGCTGTCCGGTGAGTAGAACACAGAGCAAAACGAAACACAATTTGTCGAGGACTGTGAGGGGTTTGGCGGTTGTCAAGGCATGGCCAAGAAAAGAAATAGTAGACATGGGCATAGGGGTTAGGTCAAAATTAAGACGATCTGCTTGGGGATGCACCCGTCAGAAGACCTGCATCTGCAAAACTGAAATAGCGGTGCTGGGCAAAAATTAAGTGGTCCAAAAGCCGCACGTCCAACAAACGAGCCGCAGATTCTACTTTGGACGTCAAGGCCCGGTCCGCATCACTGGGCTGCAATTGACAGGAGGGGTGATTGTGCATGAGGATTAAACCACATGCCCGGTAATCCAAAACCAAACGCAAGATGATCCTCGGATCGGCCGCCGTAAAATTGATCCCGCCTTCACTAATTTGTTCAACCCCCAAAACCCGGTTTGCCTGGTTTAGCAAGGCGATGGCAAATATTTCGTGGGTTTTGTGGAGGAACATGGTTTTGCAATGATTAAAAACATCGGCTGATCCTCGTATTTGGGGTTGTTCTTGGGTTTTGCATTCCATACTACGTTGTCCCAACTCCAAAGCAGCGTGGATTTTGACCGCTTTGGCGGGACCAATGCCCGG
>JBJTSS010000137.1:0-2159 GCA_046079785.1 Bacteroidota bacterium | reverse complement strand
ATTTGCGACGCATTGCGGACCAACATCAATTACCGTTGGTGAGTATCCAGGACTTAATTGCCTACCGCTTGCGTACCGAAAATTTGGTGGACCGTTTGGTGGAGGTTGAATTGCCCACCGTTCACGGCGATTTTCGGCTGGTTGCCTTTGGCCAAGAAGGGGTTGCCCAAGAACACCTGGCCTTGGTCAAAGGCCGCTGGAATCCCGATGAAGCGATCCCAGTGCGGGTGCATTCATCGTGCATGACCGGGGATATTTTTGGTTCCTGCCGTTGCGATTGCGGTCCTCAATTGCACGAAGCCATGCGGATGATCCAAGAGCGGGGAAGGGGGGTCGTTTTGTATATGAACCAAGAGGGTAGAGGCATTGGTCTTGTCAATAAACTCAAAGCTTATCGATTGCAAGAAGAAGGTCTGGATACGGTGGAGGCCAACCAAGCGCTGGGGTTCGCCATGGACGAAAGGGATTACGGCATCGGTGCACAAATCCTTCGCCAACTCGGCGTGCAACGGATGGAATTAATGACCAACAATCCCACCAAAAGAGCCGGGCTCATAGGCTACGGTTTGGAGGTCGTTTCCTATATCCCCATTGCGGTACCTCCCAACCCGCACAACCTGCGTTATCTCGAAACCAAACGGGACAAAATGGGGCATCGTTTAGACCTCCCCGTCAAATGATGAAGACCCATTTTACCAAAAAGATTCTGTCCAACGGGTTGACGATTCTGGTGCACCCGGATCCCAACACCCGCATGGGTGCGCTCAACGTGATGGTCAAGGCCGGATCCCGGGATGAAGACCCCGAACATACCGGTTTTGCGCATCTCTTTGAGCACCTGATGTTCTCGGGTTCCCAACACATTCCATCGTACGATCAAGTGGCCCAATCCATGGGGGCCGAAAACAACGCCTTCACCTCCAACGATCTAACCGATTATTACCTCACATTTCCGGCCCATCAATTGGAAGTTGCGTTGTGGTTGGAAAGCGATCGAATGGGATACCCCATCATTGACCAAAAAGCGTTGGATACCCAAAAAAGCGTGGTAATTGAGGAATTCAAACAACGTTACCTCAACCAACCCTACGGCGATGCTTGGCTGGAATTGCGGCAGCTGGCGTATACCGCCCATCCTTACCGTTGGGCGACCATCGGCAAGGAACCATCCCATATCGAAAAAGCCAATCTGGACGAGGTTTTGGCTTTCAAAAATCGCTTTTATGCCCCGGACCGTATGATTTTGGCGGTGAGTGGGCCCTACGAGCCGGCCATGGTTATGGACACGGTGGAACGTTGGTTTGGGGATGCGTTGCCTTCCGGTTACCAAGCCCAAGCTCGGCCGGTGGAGCCTGTCCAAAAGGGTATCCGTAGGCTTGACAAGCAGGGGGCCTATCCGGCACCCGCTCTGTACATGGCATTTCATATGCCGGGCAGGGGAGATGAGGCCTATCATGCCTGCGATTTGATTACGGATGTGTTATCGCGTGGTCAATCTTCCCGGCTTTTTAGGGAATTGGTCATGGACCAAGGGCTTTTTTCGGATCTGAACGCGTATGTAACGGGGGATATGGATCCGGGCTTGTTGGTGGTTAGCGGTCACTGCGCCCCGGGGGTGGAATTGGATCGAGCCGAAAATGCCGTGTGGGAATCTTTGGACCGACTTCGTCACCAGGAAATCACAGAATTTGAACGTGACAAAAGCCTGCACCAGATCGAGTCTTCCTTGGTGTTTTCCCGCTTGCAGGGTTTGAACATGGCCATGAATCTGTGTTATTTTGAGTACCTCAGCAAAGCAGAGGAATACGATAAGGAATTGGAACGCTACCGGGCCGTGACGCCGACCCTATTGCGTGCTCAGGCCGAAGTTATTCTACAACCCCACAACGCCTCGGTTTTGAGGTATGTACCCCAAGACCATGAAAATTGACCGTCAGCATAAACCCGTGGTTTCGGGTAACCCGCCCCTGACGTGGTCCTGGCCCCAAATGGTCGGAACGTACCACGGGACAACCGCCCTCTTGAACTTGGGCCGAGAACCTTTGCTGCGCATTGACTTGCAATGGAAGGTGGGCACCTGGCAAGAACCGGTTTTTTTGTCTGGACGACTCATGACCCGCATGCTGAGCGAAGGCACCGTTCAACGAACCGCTTCGGAG
>JBJTSS010000136.1:0-2054 GCA_046079785.1 Bacteroidota bacterium | reverse complement strand
TGCAACCCATTCCCAAATACAAAACCATCTTGGTTCCCAGGGGCGAACAATTTCGTAACAACCTTGGAACAGGGATGGGACTCAGCCTATCCATCCCCATTTGGAACAACGGTCAGGTCCGCTTGGCGGAGCAGCGTGCCCGCAATACCGTCGAAAATGCACGATTGCAAAGTGAACAGGCCCGCAATCAACTCTACACCGATATAACCCGAGCGGTTACCGATTACCGTGCAGCCAAGGCTCGACTAGCAACCAACCGGATCAATCTGGATGCCCAAATAGCCAACCACGATTTGGCCTCCAAACGTTACGAGCAGGGTTTGCTTCCTTTGGCCGATTACCTCAACGCCAAAAACCGTTGGCAAATTGCGGAATCCTCTTGGCTGCAAGCGTATTACGAAGAAGTTTTTCGACGCAAAGTCTTGGATTTTTACGAAGGACGTTTTTCTTGGCAAAACCCCTAAGCGTAGTTCCTCGGATTGCATTCCAATTTTTAATGTATGTTACAGAAAAATCGAAAATGGTTAGGTTTGTTGTTAGCTGTCGTTCTTTTGACGGTTCTGGCGGCTATGGGCAAACGCATGGGTTGGTGGGGTCAAACTCCTCCATTGCAGGTGGCGGTAGAGAAAGTTGCCCTGCGTGATTTAACCGAAACGGTTTTGGCCAGTGGTAAAATTCAACCGGTGACCGAAGTCAAAATTTCATCGGAGGTGTCCGGTGAAATTGTCACCTTGACCATCAAAGAAGGCGATGCCGTCCGCAAGGGTCAACTCCTTGCTCGGATTAACCCCGAAATGATGGCGGCTGCTCTGGACCGGAACGAGGCTGCGGTCAACAACGCCAAATCCGGTTTGGCAAGTGCTCGGGTTCGCCTACGCCAATTGGAGAACTTGTTTCGTCTAAACATTGAACCCGGATACCGACGGACCGCCAAACTCTACGAGGATAAGGTGGCAACCCAAGCGGAGTGGGAAACGGCGCGATCCCAATACGAATCGGCCAAAGAGGATATTGAATCGGCCAAAGAAGCGGTAGAAGGCGCTGAATTTTTGGTGCAATCGGCTCGTGCTAGTCAAAAGGAAATGAAGGAGCAGTTGGCCAGAACCAATATTTTGGCACCAATGGACGGGATCGTAACCAAGCTCTCGGTGGAACTGGGGGAACGGGTGGTAGGCACCATCCAAATGGCCGGTACCGAAATGATTCGCATTGCCGATTTGACCCGGATGGAAGTGCGTGTGGATGTGAGCGAAAGCGATGTTGTTCGGGTCAAAAACGGGGACTCGGTGCAGGTGGAGGTGGATGCCTACCCCGGTCAAAAATTTCCAGGCATCGTTCGGGAAATCGCCAACAGCTCCAACGCCTCGGCATTGCCTGGAACCGGTGGAGCCGATCAAGTCACCAATTTCTTGGTCAAAATCTCCATGTTGGGGGATAACCGCCCCACCGAAGACAGCAGCGGAGCCCAGGCTTCGAGGGTTCAGCGTTTTTTGTTTAGACCGGGCATGAGCGCTTCGGCCGAAATCATGACCCGTAAGGTCCAAGGCGCCGTTTCTGTACCCATCAACGCCGTTGCTGTGCGGGATGCCCAAGGTGAATCCATGGATGCGGATTCGGAGTCTTCGAATTCGAACACGACTTCTTCGGACGAAACAAGGGGCTCTGCGGAATCAATCGACGAGGTTGTTTTTGTCCGCCGCGGGAACAAAGCTTTGTTACGAAAAGTCACCACCGGGATTCAAAACGATCAGCATATTCAAATCTTGAGCGGATTGTGTCAAGGAGAGGAAATTGTTACCGCTCCTTATTCCGCTGTTTCCAGAGATTTAAAGAATGACCGCATCATCAAAGTCGTGGATAAGGATAAATTATTTAGTGGGGACGAATAAGTGCGATGGTGGTTTCAAAGGCAGGTTTGAAAGTTGCCGTCATTGGCGGTGGCAGTTGGGCGACGGCTTTGGTCAAAGTCCTGGGCGATAACCAAGTGCCTATGGCTTGGTGGATGCGTGATCGGGAGGTCATGTCCTATATTCAACAACACCATCGAAATCCCC
>JBJTSS010000135.1:0-2608 GCA_046079785.1 Bacteroidota bacterium | reverse complement strand
ACACTGATCACTTCGAACGAGGGATTGATCGGTGACCAAGGCGTAATGCATTCGGGATCCAAGGGAATCGAACAAACGCAATTCATCGCCACGGTAGGTTTTGAATTGATTCAAGGTAGCCTGGCGAAGGACCCCGCCTTTGTTGGTGAATTCCAAGGTAAGGTCACCGTTGCTCAGGGTATGGATGGTTTCGTTACCCCGGGTGGCTTTAGACCAAGGCCCTGAAACCAGGCTACCTTGAATCAATTCAAAACCTACCGTGGCGATGAATTGCGTTTGTTCGATTCCCTTGGATCCCGAATGCATTACGCCTTGGTCACCGATCAATCCCTCGTTCGAAGTGATCAGTGTTATTTTCAAGCCGTACCTGGTCAGGAATCGGGCCAATTGGACTTTGTGCTCCAACTGGACGAAGGGCAACGGATCATCCACCGTTATCAACTGGACAGCCAAGGTTATCGGCTATCCATGGGGATTCGCTTTGAAGGCCTGGGAGGCTCTATTCGAAACGATTACACCACCCTG
This sequence comes from Bacteroidota bacterium, assembly GCA_046079785.1. GTDB lineage: Bacteria > Bacteroidota > Bacteroidia > UBA7662 > UBA7662 > SYHX01. The sequence goes on along the minus strand of JBJTSS010000135.1, from coordinate 2,083 downwards.
GAATGGAGCGGAACCGGCCCCAGCCAAGAAAGGGATGTTAGCGAAGAGCGCAAAACCTTGGAGATGGTTTACCGTTTTCGGGGGGAAGACCCTGAATCCATGGGGCTATCCTCCGAAAACCAAGAAGATCTTCGTAACAATTTACAGTGGATTTCCTTTCGCCAAAAATTCTTTTGTGCAGTCCTGGGGGCCGACCAGCATTTTGATGGCGCCAAGATTAGCGGTTCCGCCGAGGAATCCCCATCCCAAACCGGCAAATTCCGGGCCGAAGTCACCTTGGATTTGCGGGCGACTTCTACCCAAACCTTTGGCATGTGGATGTACCTGGGACCCAACCATTTTCAAACCCTCAAGGCCCTCGATGCCGGTCTAGAACAACAAATCCCCTTGGGATGGGGCTTGTTCGGCTGGGTCAATCGTTTTTTGGTCATTCCTGTTTTTAACTGGCTGGACACCTTTGGCTGGAATTACGGTTGGATTATTTTGGCCTTGACCCTTATTATCAAAATTTTACTCTTTCCGTTGACCTACAAATCCTTGGTCAGCGGCGCCAAGATGAAGGTGCTCAAGCCCGAAATCGACGAACTCAAAACCAAATACGAAAAGGACCCGACTCGGATGCAAAGCGAGCAAATGAAGCTCTTCCAAAAAGCCGGGGTCAATCCCCTCGGTGGATGCCTCCCCATGCTCTTGCAATTGCCCATTTTGATTGCTCTATTTAATTTTTTTCCGGCCTCTATTGAACTCCGTCAACAGGCTTTTTTGTGGGCCGATGATTTATCCACCTACGATTCGATTTTGGATTTGCCGTTCAGCATCCCTTTTTATGGGGCCCACGTGAGTTTGTTTACCTTGTTGATGACGGCATCGACCTTGCTCTATACCCGATTGTCCAACCAAATGAGTGGTGTTACAGGCCAAATGAAAGTGATGGGTTACGTAATGCCCCTCATGTTTATTCCGGTCCTGAATTCCTATTCGGCCGCCTTGAGTTATTATTATTTCTTGGCCAACATGGTTTCCTTTGCCCAACAATGGTTGGTGCGTCGGTTTGTCATCAACGAAGAAGCCTTGCTTCGCCAAATCGAAGAAAACAAAAAGAAACCCCTCAAAAAATCTTCATTTCAACAAAAAATGGAAGATTTAGCCAAAAAAGCAAGGGAAAACCGCAAGACCCCACCAAACCCGCGCAACAAATAACGCGCAACAACTAGGATTTTGCTTACCCTTGGATTTGACGCCAAAAGGGCCCTCTACAACACCACGGGTTTGGGCAATTATGCCCGGACCCACCTGGGCAACCTTCTGACCTATCATTCCGAACACGCCTACCATGGTTTTGCTCCTGGCAGGAACAAGCGTCAACCCCAAGCGACATGGTCCCCCATCCAGGAACATCCCTCGATGCAAGTGCACTTGGACCCCAGTCCCTGGGCTAACTTGAAACGGAGCCTGGCTCTGCGCCAAGACTTACAAGCAAAAGGGATTCAGGTTTACCACGGACTTAGCAACGAAATCCCCCTGGACCTGCAGGGTACGGGCATCCGCACGGTCATCACCATCCATGATCTACTCTTTTTGGATTACTCCCAAACCTATCCTTGGTTGGATCGCCAAATTTATCGCCTCAAAACCCAAGCGGGTTTGGCCAAGGCCGATCGCGTTGTCGCCATCAGCCAAACAACCCGCGATCGAATTCTGCATTATTTCCCGTCGTTGCAGAATCGCATTGACGTCATTTATCAACCCTGTTCTTCAACCTATTACCGGGACCCGTGGTCGGACCCCGGAAACATGGAGGGGATAACGACCCAGCCCTATTGGCTCTACGTAGGAACTATCGAAACCCGCAAGAATCTTCTGGGCCTGCTTCGAGCCATGAGCACCCTCCTACCGCAAGAACGCCTGCCGTTGGTCGTCATCGGACAAGGGGGTCGCCATGCCCAGGTCTGCCAACAATTGGGTCACCAAAATGGTCTGGACATTCGTTGGATGCCCGATTTTCGAGGTGACCTTCGAGTATGGTACCAAGGGGCCACGGCCCTTCTTTACCCCTCCCAGGCCGAAGGCTTTGGATTACCGG
>JBJTSS010000134.1:0-1384 GCA_046079785.1 Bacteroidota bacterium | reverse complement strand
TTTCAATGTTACGAAGGGCCAGGGCCGCTTCGCTGGGAATATTGGGGGATAGCTGGATAATTTGGAGGGCCAAATCCTTGATGGTCGAAATCAGAGCGTTGAATTCCTTGTTCTTGGGATTGGGGAGGACGTCCGGATTCGGGGTCAGATGGGCCTTGAGGTAGGGCTCTTGTTGCACCACCTCTTGCAATTCAAATCGTTGCCTGCCTTGAATGATCACGGTGGTGTTCCCATCGGGCATGCGCAGCATTTTGAGAATCCGCGCCAAGGTCCCAATCTTGTGGAGGTCTTCAGCGCCGGGATCTTCGACGGTCACATCCCGTTGGGACATGACCCCGATGGTCTTGGTTTTGTTATTGGCTTCGCGAATCAGGCGGATGGACTTATCTCTACCCACCGTAATGGGGATGACGACCCCCGGAAACAAGACGGTATTCCGAAGAGGCAGAATGGGGACCGGTTTCTTGTAGGCTTCGTCCAGACTGGGGTCTTCCTCCTCGTTAAAGGACATAATGGGGATAAATTCGGAATCGTCTTCGTTAAAAGTCATGGCAAAGGGGGATGGGCTAATTTTCTCCAAAATAAGCAAGGATTGTGCCACGCAAAAGAGACTGACACCTTGTCCGCCCTTCGGCCACCCTGGCGGTACACCCTTAGGATTGCAGCCCTTCCAAGCTAACGGAAGAGCTAGGAAGGACCACCAAACCGCTTTCTTCGAACCAATCCAAGAGGATAGCCTCCGGGGTATGGATTTCACCGCTCAATAAGGCCTTGGATAGCTGGTTGAGGATTTCTTTTTGGACAAGGCGGCGGAGGGGGCGGGCTCCATACCGAGGATCGTACCCGTTCCTAGCGAGGTAATCCACCACCGCGTCGGTATAGGCCAGGGTCACGCGGCGTTTTTCTAGTCTTTTCTGAAGTTCTTGGAGCTGCAAGACGGCAATGTCCCGGATATGACGGATCCCCAAGGGGTGAAATTCCACCACCTCATCAATTCGGTTGATAAATTCGGGTCGAAAACGGGAACGCAGCAGCAAATCCAGGTCCGGGCGCTCCCCCTCTTCGTCTTCCAAGCCTGCCCCCAAATTGGAGGTCATGATGAGCAGGGTGTTTTTGAAATTGATGGTTCGCCCTTTGTTATCGGTCAAATGGCCTTCGTCCATGATCTGGAGCAGGAGGTTGTACACATCGCTATGGGCTTTTTCGATTTCGTCCAACAAAACCAAGGCATACGGTTTACGCCGAACCGCTTCGGTTAATTGACCACCTTCGTCGTAACCCACATAGCCGGGAGGAGCACCGATGAGCCGGGATACACTGTGTTTTTCTTGGTACTCGCTCATGTCAATCCGGACCATGGCTTGTTCATCGTTGAACAGCATTA
>JBJTSS010000133.1:0-5342 GCA_046079785.1 Bacteroidota bacterium | reverse complement strand
CTCAATTACCGAATACCCGCCCAAATTATCGGGGGTTTACTTTTGATTGGAATGAGTCTTAACAATATTCTACGCAAATCGCGGGCTTCGTACCAAAGCGTCGGTCACCGCTCGCTATGGCTGTATGTAGGCATGGGTTTTAGCATCAATTTCCTTAACCCGACCAATTGGATTTCGTGGTTAGCCATCATTGCCTACGCCTCCCACGTTTTGGATTATAATTTCTACCAGAACATGAATTTTTTTGGAGGAATTGTGGTCAGTGTTTTGGCAACCGAAACCGCCATAGCCTTTGCGGCACACCGCATAAAAAAGTGGCTTACATCCCTCATAATGAGAAGAATACACCTTGGAACAGGGCTTGTTTTTGGGGTTTCTGGACTTTATCTTCTGTACCGCTGTTTTTTTTGATCTACCCATGCCTTACGATTTCCATCACGATCACGAATTTTACCTGGACTTCTTGGCACGCAATGCCCGCGATAGCATCATGCCTTTTTGTTTGGAAGGACTGCGGTCCATGGAACCATCGCGAAAAGGCTGGGAGGGCTTGGAGGTTTTGGAATTGGGTTGTGGCGAAGGGGGGAATTTACTTCCCTTTGTGGAAGCGGGATGCCGCGGCACCGGTATTGACCTGAACAGGACCAAAATTGAATTTGGTCGGCAAAGAATGTCCACATACACCCAGACCGGTCAAATGGACCTGCGTGCTGAGGATATCTACAACCCAGACATCGAAGAGGAGTTTACGGGACGTTTTGATTTGATTGTCCTCAAGGACGTTATAGAGCATTTGCCGGATCAGCCCAGGGCCTTGAGACAAATGCAAAAGTTCCTGAAGAACAATGGTTTACTCTTTATTGGCTGGCCCCCTTGGACCATGCCGTTTGGGGGTCACCAACAAATAGCCGTGGGCTGGGTCCAAAAATTTCCTTGGATACATCTCCTCCCTCGATCTGTCTATGCAGGATTACTTCAAGCAACCCGCCAAAGCGAGGAAACGCGCCAAGAATTGTTATCCATTTACGATTGTGGAATTGGAATTCATCGGATGCACCGAGAGGCAAAGGCTTGTTCCATGCCCGTTTATCGCGAGGTCCATTATTTGATTAACCCCATTTATGCTTACAAATTCGGGTTAAAAACCCGACGACAGCTCCCTCTGCTAAAATCGATTCCCTATTTGCGGGACTTTTTTACCACTTCGGTTTATCTGTTGTTACAGAAAAAATAGCGGGGCTGTTGCTGTACGCTTTTGCTATACGCTAACGGGCGGGCGGGCGGTTCCATATACGCCAACCTCTTATTGCCAAAAAGCCAAAAACAAGGTACTGCAGCGCCGTGGGTACCATGCCTTTGTAGAGGTATAAGCCTACCGACAAAAAGTTGATTATCAACCACAAAGGCCAATTCCACGTATAACCGGCCGCCATCCAAACCATCGCGGTAATCGCCAAAGCCGACGTCGTTGCATCCCACCAAACAATGGAGCTATCCGTGTAAGTCATCAAGAGGTACCCAAACAACAACCAAGCGCAAACCCCCAAAACCAACCCCCATACCAACCCTTGGGCTGTTATGGATTGAATGGGTATCACGGTATTCTCTCCTGTTCTTTTTTTCCAAGCCAACCAACCCACCGCACCCATAACCGTGTACCATACGTTAATCACGGCATCCGCGTATATACCATTCCAAGCACACAGAAAAACATACGCAAAGGTGCTCACCATGCCGCTGATATAACCGCGGCGTAAACCGGAGCCCAAATCCCAAACACCCCAAACGCCCAAAACGGCAGCCCCGGTTTCAACCCAAAAAACGGGTTCCGGTGCTTGCATTACAACTTGGCCTTGACCTCAATGCGCTCGTAACCCTCGATCAGGTCACCGACCTTGATGTCGTTAAAATTGTGAATATTCAGACCGCACTCATAACCGGTGGCCACCTCTTTGACGTCCTCCTTGAAGCGCTTGAGCGAAGCCAATTCTCCGGTATAAATCACAACCCCGTCCCGTAGAATACGCACCTTGGTATTGCGGTTGATTTTGCCATCAAGCACCATACACCCGGCAACGCTACCCACCTTGGTAATCTTGAAGACTTCGCGGATTTCGACGTTCGCAACCACTTTTTCTTCAAATGTGGGGGCCAGCATGCCCTCCATGGCGCTCTTGATTTCGTCAATGGCGTCGTAGATAATGGAATAGGTCCGGATATCGATTTCTTCCTGTTCGGCCAAACGACGGACCGAAGCCAAAGGACGAACCTGGAATCCGACAATAATCGCATCCGATGCCGAAGCCAACATGATATCGGACTCGGTAATTTGACCAACTCCCTTGTGGACCACGTTCACCTGGATTTGCTTGGTGGACAACTGAAGGAGCGAATCACTCAGGGCCTCCACAGAGCCATCCACGTCCCCTTTGACAATCAGGTTAAGTTCTTTGAAATTGCCAATGGCCAAACGTCTTCCAATTTCATCCAAGGTGATGTGCTTGCGCGTTCGCATTCCCTGCTCGCGCATCAATTGTTGACGCTTCGTGCTGATTTCTCGGGCGGCGGATTCACTCTCCGCAACATAAAATCGTTCCCCGGCGGTGGGCGCCGTAGCAAAACCCAAAATTTGTACCGGTTGGGCAGGTCCGACTTGGGCGATTTTCTGACCACGTTCGTTTTGCAGAACCTTAACGCGACCGTAATGGGCACCCGCCAAAATAGGATCCCCAGTTCGCAGGGTCCCCGATTCGATCAAAACAGTGGTAACAACGCCCCTTCCTTTGTCCAAAGAGGCCTCAATAACCGTCCCCACCGCTCGTTTGTCAGGGTCAGCCTTGAGCTCGAGAATTTCGGCTTCCAAAAGGATTTTTTCGAGGAGTAAATCCACATTCAAGCCTTTTTTGGCAGAAATTTCCTGGTCTTGGTACTTGCCGCCCCAGCTTTCTACGAGAATATTCATGGCCGATAATTGCTCCCGGATTCTTTCGGGATTGGCCTCTGGGCGGTCAACTTTGTTGATGGCAAAAATCATCGGAACCCCAGCGGCCTGGGCGTGGCTGATAGCCTCTTTGGTTTGGGGCATGACCTGATCATCGGCAGCAATAACAATGACGACAATATCGGTCACCTTGGCACCGCGCGCACGCATTGCCGTAAAGGCTTCGTGCCCAGGAGTATCCAAGAACGTAATGTGTTTTTGGTTAGGTAGCGTTACTTCGTAAGCGCCGATGTGCTGGGTAATTCCTCCGGCCTCTCCGGCAATAACATTGGCTTTTCGGATATAATCCAACAACGATGTTTTACCGTGGTCAACGTGTCCCATAATCGTAACAATGGGTGCACGGTCTTGCATGTTGTCCGGATTGTTGGCTTCCTCCAATTGCGGCTCATCGGCTGCGGCTGAAATAAAGCTGACATCAAAACCAAACTCATCCGCGACCACAACAATCGTCTCCGCATCCAATCGCTGGTTGATGGTGACCACAATGCCCAAAGCGAAGCATTTCATAATGACCTCACCAACAGCAACATCCATCAAGCCCGCCAACTCACCGGTGGTGATAAACTCGGTCAATTGAAGTTTGGTTTTGCCACCGCGTGTTTCCTTGTTGTTATCGTTGGTGGCGCTTTCTTCGCCTTCCAAACGACGCATTTGCTTCTTGAACTTGGAACGGGTATTGGTTCCTTTGCCTCCCTGCAATCGGGCCAAGGTGGCCTTGATTTGATCTTGAATTTCCTTTTCGGTCAATTCGGCCTTGGGGCCTGCAGGACCCGCACCACGACGACCGGCAACTTCGCCCGTTCGGCCTCTTGGAGGACGTGCCGATACCGAACCAACCCCGCTAACGCTGGGTCTTTGGTTGGGGTCTGCACTGGCTCCGGGGCCCGGTGTCGTTCCATCAACCCGCTTGCGTTTGCGCTTACCGACCTGATCGGCGGCAGAACTGGCGACCGGTTTACGTTTTTCAAACTGGGCAACATCGATTTTGCCCAAAACGGTGGTTCCTTGAAGGCGATCGGCTTTGGCCCGAATCAAATCACTCTCCGTTTTGGGGGCTGCGTCTAGGGCGGCGGCGGGTGCTTCAACGCTATTTTCCGGTTTGGTAGACGCCGTGTTTGCCTCTGTTTCGGGCGGGGTAGAACCGGTAAGAGCTTCGGGGGCGGTTGTTGGTTCAACCACAACGGCTTCCCCAGAGCCAGAGGACAGGCTTTCTGGGGCAAGGCTTTCGTCTTTCTTGCGGGACTTTTTGACGCCTTTAGCGCCGGTATTTGCTTTCAAGTCAATTTTGCCCACCACCTTGAGACCGGGGGCCGATTCTGCCTTGGCTTCAACAACCTCTTCGGACTTAACAACAGGCTTGGGCGATTCTGTTTGGATAACAGGAGCTGGCGGTTCAACGGTTTTGGGCGGCGCTTTAGGGGCAGCCTTGGTGGGAGGAGCGGCCACCGCGTGGCTCATGCCCTTGATCAAAACTTCTTTTTGGTCGGCTCTGGATTTGGGGGATTGACTAACCGCTTTTTGATCCAGAACGAGGTCTTCTTTCCCCGACTTCCCAATATGAATTTGGGAGGCCTGCTCTTTGATTTTCTTGTCCTGCCCAAAATCGCGCAAAAGCATCTGGTACATCTCCTCCGAGATTTTGGCGTTGGGGTTGGATTCAACGCTAAATCCTTTGGAAGCAAGATGTTCCACCAGGTGCTGCACGCTGATGTTGAACTCGGTTGCCGCTTTTTTGACGCGAACTGTGCCTTCGGACATTCTATGTTGGGGCTTTTAGGGGTAAAGTGGTGGTTTATTCAAACTCTGAGCGCAAGATAGCCAAAACCTGGGCGGCGGTTTCTTCCTCCAGTTCGGTACGGCGAACCAATTCCTCGAGACCAATTTTGATAACCGACTTGGCGGTATCACAGCCCAAGGCTTTGAGTTCATCCAGAACCCAGCCATCAATTTCGTCGGCAAATTCATCCAAATCCACATCGGAATCATCGTCCTGAACATCGCGGAAGACATCAATTTCGTAACCGGTCAGCTTGGCGGCCAAACGAATATTGTGTCCACCCTTACCAATGGCTAAGGAAACCTGATCGGGCTTCAAGAAGACGTTGACTTTGTTGGTGTCTTTGTTGATTTCCAAACTAACAACCCTGGCAGGGCTCAAGGCCCTTTGGATAAAGAGTTCCAGGTTGTTGGTAAAATTGATAACATCAATGCTTTCGTTGCGCAGTTCACGGACAATGCCGTGAATACGGGATCCTTTCATCCCAACACAAGCGCCGACAGGATCAATGCGATCGTAGTAGCTTTCGACAGCGACTTTGGCGCGCTCGCCGGGCTCACG
>JBJTSS010000132.1:0-1411 GCA_046079785.1 Bacteroidota bacterium | reverse complement strand
TGCCATCTCCTGCACCGTCCAAAAGGGCCGGAAGCCCTGACTTGATGGATTCTTTGGCGGGCAAATACGGCAAAACTTCGTCCCCACTCAAATTCCTGGTTGGAGCCAAAACACAGATCTGTTCGGCCACGTTCTTGAGCTGACGAATATTCCCTGGCCAAGGCTGATCGCAGAGCCATTGCATGGCGGCCGCATCCAATTGGACGGGCAACGAAGCGTAACGCTCCGCAAAATCCGCGGCAAATTTTCGAAACAAAAGAGGGATATCTTCCCGACGATCCCGTAATGCAGGAATATGGATGGCCACGGTATTCATTCGGTAATACAGGTCTTCGCGAAACTTACCCTTATCAATTTGGTTCAAAAGCGAAACGTTGGTGGCCGCAACCAAGCGAACATCGGTTTGAAGGACCTTGGAGGAACCCACCTTGATGAACTCCCCCGATTCCAAAACCCTCAAAAGGCGGGCCTGGGTTCCCAGGGGCATTTCGGCGACTTCGTCCAAAAAAATCGTGCCTCCGTTAACCGTTTCAAAATAACCCTGCCGCGCTTCGTGAGCTCCCGTAAAGGATCCTTTTTCGTGGCCAAAGAGTTCGGAGTCAATGGTTCCCTCTGGAATTGCCCCACAATTCACGGCAATAAATTTGTTGTGTTTGCGCCGGGATAATTGGTGTAATATTTTGGAAAACACTTCTTTCCCGACCCCGGACTCTCCCAAAATCAATACAGATACATCCGTGGCCGCCACCTGCTCCGCAATGCGAAGAGCATGGTTCAACGTCGGTGCATTGCCGATGATACCAAAGCGCTGTTTGAGGGTTTGCAATTCCATCGCGATCGTTAGCGGGTTTGTTTTTCGAGTACCATCACCGCCATCCATCCCCAGTACTTTAGACCAGGGACCAACCAAAACAGGCCGCGGTCCAAAGCATCGAGACCTTTCAAAATTGGCTGGAACCAAAAACCCTTCCGGAACAAAACGGCAGCCGTGGTCAGCATATTATAGTAGCGAACCTGTACTTTGGAAAAATACCGATCAGCACGCTCAAAATCAGGTCGACGCATGGGGCGTTCGTCCACCGTTCGCAAGGCCGGCGTTCTTCGTCGATACCAATTGAGCAAAGGGTTATGCCCTGTGGGTTCAATAAAAACTGCACGACCACCGGGTTTGAGGCAGCGCGATAATTCGCTGTAGGCCTTGTCCAAATCCAAATGATGCAAAATGGCGGAGCCCACGATCAAATCAAAGGTATTATCCTCAAATTCAAGACTTTCGGCATTCATGCATCGAAAATCAATTTCCAAACCACGCTCCAAGGCTTCGGCCTTGGATTGGGCAATAGCTACTTCCGAAATATCAATACCAATGACCTTGGCCCCCAAAGAGGCCAATTCAAAGGCCGCTGAACCG
>JBJTSS010000131.1:0-4442 GCA_046079785.1 Bacteroidota bacterium | reverse complement strand
GCTTCCAAACGGTACGTCAAATGCGTGGTGCCTCGGGTTCCTTCCAGTACTTCCAGCATGGTTTTTTGGAGGGGAAACTGCAGGGCGGCCTCCATGCCTTGTCCGGGTTTGGTGTAGGCAGCGGCTCGTTCTTCGCCTTGGTCGGACCAGGCTTCGGAATGCGTCCAGCATTCCCCAAACGTCCAAAAATCCAAACCTCGACGGCTAGCGGTTTGGTGCATGCCCGGATCCCACCAGGCTTTACGGTGCAAAAAGTCGCGCCAAAAATCCTCTTCTACGTAGAGAGGCGTGTCCATGCGCATGCCACGCAGTCGGCCCCAGCGGACCCAACGTCGATAGATTCGGCGCAAGGATCGCCTCAGTCGAGGGTTTTCGGTAACCAGATCATCCAGTCCGGACATTTGGCCCTGAAGGCGTTGCAGGCTATCCCTAAAATCGTCGATGGAGGGCATGCGGTGGTAAATTCTAGAGGACTGGGCCCGCTGTAACAGCGGTTGTTGGGGTTGAACGTGGTTATGAAATCGCAGATTACCCTGGGAATCCACTTCAAAATAGTCCCCAGTATGGTTGACCACGACATCTTGAATCAAGGCGATGCCGTTTTGGTCCAGGTCCTTGGCCAATCGCCTGAAATCCCGTCGTGATCCCCAGCGAGGGTCCGGTTGACGAAAATCCGAAGCCCAATACCCGTGGTACCCGGTCATGCTGGAATCTGGATTAAAGCTTTGGTTGAGAACAGGTGGCGTAATCCACAAGGCATTAATACCTATTGATTTTAGATAGGGGATTTTTTGACGCAATCCTTCCCAATCTCCCCCGTGGTGGTAATGGGTCTTTTGGGGGTCATAAGTCCCCGGTACGGCATAGTTGTTGGTGGAATCTCCATCGGCCATCCGATCGGTCAACGCAAAATACATGCGCCAGGCCGAAGGGTCTGCTGGCTTGGAGGCCTGAACCTTGGCGGTCTGAACTTCGGCGGATGGCCCCTTCATCACCCAGGCCATAGCCTCCAGGCAGCGTGCGGACCAATCTTTTTCGGAATGGGCGGTCCCTGGAAAGGCACGCGATTGGTACCGGAATCCAGGAAGCAAGTTTTTGGGGTGAAGTTCGGCATCCAAAGCGCGTTGGTGGGGTGGGTAAAAAGCGTCCAGTGTTTGGTCTCCGTGGTCCATGTACAGGGAATGGAGATTTCTTTTGACCACTGATCCACGGCTGGTTAATGATTTTTGGGTCAAGTTTTGAATGAGCCAATTCCGGTAGGGGAGGGAATACCCCAATCGGTTCCTTTGCAAGCTCAAGGGCCAATGGGTACTTAGGCATGCAGCTCCTCCAAAATGATCCGGCCAGCCCACCGCGGCATACGAGGAAATTAACCCGCCCATGCTGGCCCCCATCAAGTAATGTTTGGAGCGGTTCACATCCACCGGGTATTGCATCGTGATCCAGGGTTGTAGAATCCTGACCAACCAATGAACGTAGGTCTCCCCCAATGGGTCCCCCGCTCTTTCGAGGCGGAGGGAGTCCTGGTCTTTGGGATCCAAACCCTGCCAACATGGCAGGGGCAGGTAATCCTGAAATCGTTGCCGTGAATTATCCAAAGCGACCAAAACGCAGGGTTCCATGAGCCCTTGACCCAAAGCCAATTCCATCAGGGAGTCCAGGTTCCACGTCTGTCCACCGTAGCCCCTCAGAGGGTCCCAAAGGTTTTGTCCATCGTGGATGTACCAGACAGGAAGTCGTTTTTGGCCGTTCCAATAAGGCTCAGGGGGTAGCCAAACCGAAACCCGGCGAGGCAGCAAGGAACCAAATTCAAATCCTTCCCATGATTCCAAGTGTCCAAAAGTTATCCGGTCCATCGACTCCACCCGACGTAGCCAAGCAAAACCCGATGAGTCCGCTTGAGCCCCATGCAATGCTGAAAGGAAGGCGATAAGGAGCAAGAATAAAAGACGTGGCATAGGATGGCTTCTTCGTAAAGATATTGGGAGCAGGCCAAAAGCTTTCTAAGTTTGTGCATGCAGCGCAGGTTCGTTTCCTCTTGGTTGGTTTTGGTTGGGTTAGGGGCCTGGGTCTGCCTATTGTCTTGCTCCAACCGTCAAGAGGATCAAGTGCTCTTGGACTTTGATCACCAGGCGGATCATTTTCCAGCCTGGACCAGCGATGGCGATAGTCTATCGATGTTGGCCCTTCGTTGGATTGCCGCTGTGGACCAAGGCGATACCGCGTCCTGGGCTGCCTTGTTGGCCGATTGGGTGGAGCCGCCTTCCGGCAAACGACTTTTGGCCCTGCTGCCCAAAGATTCGCTTCTCAAACAGCTTTATTTTCAGCACCGTAGCGGATACCGCCAAAGGACCGAAGTTTTGGCGACCCTGCCTTTTGGCCAAAGGGACGATACGCTTCATTATGTGATGGGCTACCTTCGGCAGCTTCGTCGAAGTGGGAGCAACGGTCCTTGGCTGGGCCGTCGATTGGCGGTTTTGTGGGCCTTTGAAGGAAACCGTTGTGTTCAATGGACCGAATGGGAACAGGGGTGGCCTTTGGAGGGCTCGGCCGATACCTTGGTTATGCGGGATTTTCCTCGCTGGGGACTTGCGGCCTATCCCGCCGATGCCCCCAACCGCCAGGTGGTTTTGGATTGGGAAAAAAGGCTGGAGCAAAATTATGTTAAGGATGCGGCGGCCTACTGGGCCGACCCGGCGGGTGCCCGTGGCGAAGACGGTTGGTCTTGGGAAGGAAGTCCGTCGGCCATGGCTAGCTTTTTGGCTTTGGAAACCCCGCACTACCGGGATATGGATTCGGTTCAACGACGCTTTCACCGGGCCGAGTGCTTTCAATTGGGGACCGAGGGTCCCGTCATGGGTTTGGCCTTTGGACACGAAACCCGCTTTCGTCGGGGTTTTGTTTCCAAACACCGGGTACATCGTCTGTACGCTTTGGAGAACCAAAAAATCGTTTTTGCCGAGCAATTCTCGTTGCCGGTGGAGACTTTTGATAACCTTATTTTTCCGGATTATAGCTGGTAATGTGGGATAACATCAAAATTCAAGAGGGGGTATTGGAGCGCTTTTTGCGGTATGTCCAAATCGATACAACAGCAGATCCTGCATCCACTTCGGTTCCCTCTTCCCCTGGCCAAAAGGTCTTGGGTCGCTTACTTTGCGATGAATTTCTGGCCATGGGTTGGTCAGCAGTGCACGATGAGAACGGGTACGTGATCGCGCGGCTCCCTTCCAATGTAGCGGTGGAGGTTCCGACTCTTTGTTTTTGTGCCCACTTGGATACCTCCCCGGATGCTCCTGGTTTGGGTGTAAAGCCCTTGGTTCATCCCGCTTACAATGGTGAAAATTTGGTTTTTCCTGCAGACCCTGGTCTCCTCCTTGGCGTTAGCAATGACCAGGATTTGGAGCGTCAGATAGGCCATACCCTGGTTACTTCGGATGGTTCCACCTTGTTGGGTGCCGATGACAAGGCCGGGGTTGCCGAAATCATGGAAACGGCGTATCAATTGGCTCAGCATCCGGATTGGCCGCATGGACCCCTTGTTTTTTTGTTGACGGTCGATGAAGAAATTGGTCGCGGGGTGGATCATTTGGATCTGAAAGCTTTGCAAGTCGATTGGGCCTATACCCTGGACGGCGAAGAAAGGGGGGATATCGAGGATGAAACGTTCTCCGCGGATGCGTTGACCTTGGTGCTGCACGGGGTGTCCGCGCATCCAGGTTTTGCCCTGGGTCGTATGGTCAATGCACTCAAATTGGCGGGTTTGGTCTTGGCCGCGGCGGCTCGTGATGGAGAAGCTCCGGAACATACCCAAGGCCGGGAGGGATTTGTTCATCCGGTATCCACGCATGGTCAAGCCGAGCGTTGCCAAATTCTGTGGATCCTTCGGGATTTTGACACCAAGGCCTTGGATCGATTGGAAGCCAAGGTCCAGGGTTGGGCCCGTTCGGTTACCGCAAATTATCCGGGTTCTCGGTTTGATTGCCATCGCCAAGAACAGTACCGTAACATGAAAGAAACCTTGGATCGTTTTCCTTTTTTGGTGGACTACGCCATGCGGGCGATGGAGGAGGTTGGTTTAGCCCCTCAGCGCCGTTTTATCCGCGGCGGAACAGACGGTAGCCGTCTTACCGCCATGGGTTTACCCTGTCCCAATTTGTTTGCAGGAGGGCATCGCTTTCATTCTCGCCTGGAGTGGGTTAGTGCAGAAGACATGGCCGCTGCCGTTCAAACGGTCCTGCATTTGACCAAACTTTTTGCCAGTCAACCCCCGCCGTTCAATCCCGCCATGCCCAAGCCATGAGATACTCAGCGCATCGGCGTAGGGTACTCGTGTTGTTCTTGATTTGGGCGGCTGTGTTGAGTAACCTTCAGGCCCAAAATTCAGGCTCGGAATCTTTCTCAGGCTCGGATTCTTTCCCAGGCTCGGAATTCTCCTTGGA
>JBJTSS010000130.1:0-9303 GCA_046079785.1 Bacteroidota bacterium | reverse complement strand
CACATTAGTGATATACCTCTGCCATCCAGTCCACTGGACCACCAAAATGCGGTTGGGGGCTGTTCCAATGGTTTCATACCTTATCCCAAAATTTGGCCCCACAAATCTCATATGTCTGCCTGTACCCGTTGAGGTTGCATTACTAGATAGGGTAACTGTAGTTGTTGTTTTTGAAACCACCGTTGCAGCAGTAGTAAGACCAGTGCCAGCAACTCGATCACCAATTTGTATTAAATTAATATCACCACTTGTAACCGTGACAGTCGGAGAACCCGACGTCGTAGTGACCAATAAAGAGCCCCTACAGATTAAATCCGCGCCCATGGCAGATATTACATTGTTCAAGGTTCCACTCAATGGGGTCGTGCTAGAACTTGGTAAAGTTCCTCCTAATGCAACCCAGCCATCGTAACCAAAGGAAAATTGGGTATAGTCTAACCCACTGTATCGAAATGTAAAACCGATGGGGGCAACCGCTGGAATTACACCAGCATCCAAATATTTCTTTGTGGAAGTAAAACCAGTTAGATTGGTACCACCCGTAATCGGTGTGTACGATTGAGTACTTACCCCAAAACTGTACCCTGAAACCTGGGCGTTGAGGTCGGTGTTGGGCCAGAGTAAGGCAAGGGTACACAAAACAGCCAAAAAGCTACTTTGCAGCCGAATCGCAAACCTTGACAGGCTATTAAAGCCGCGAAAGAGGTACTGATTTTTCATGGGTGATGGTTTTATGGACTGGTTTATTGAGCGGTAGGATATGATTAGGCGTAAGATTTGATGAGTAGAATCCACTTAGGTGGATAAATTTAATAATAAATTTTGATTTTCAAAACCTAACTCCACTTTTTTTTTGAAGAAATGGGCCTGAGGGCCTCTCAAGCCAACCCCAGCAGGCAGGGCAGGGTATAACCCGGCATAGAGCCTCCCTGGGGGCCTGCCAAGGCCTTCCAATCCCGGCTAAAGCCCTGCCAAAGGATGTTACCGCCCCCAGCACCCCCCTCGGGACCCAGGTCCACCAAGTAATCGGTGGCTCTTAAGAGGTCAATTTGGTGCTCAATGACCAAAACAGTATGGCCTTTGTCCACCAAGGCCTGCAAAAGTTCCACCAATACCCGAATATCCTCCATATGAAGTCCCGTCGTTGGCTCGTCCAGTATATATAAGGTTTGCCCCCCCTCCCTTTTCCCCAGTTCAGCAGCCAATTTGAGGCGCTGAGCCTCGCCACCGGACAGGGTCGTCGCCGGCTGACCCAATTGGAGGTATCCCAAGCCCACCTTTTCGAGGGTGGAAAGGCGCTTGCGCAAATGGGGTAGACCATCAAAGAAGGGAACGGCCTCGTTAATGGACATCGAAAGGACTTCGTGGATGTTTCGGCCTTTGTAGCGGACCTCGAGGGTATCCCGCTGGTAGCGCTTACCCCCGCAATTTTCGCAGGGCAATTCCACATCCGGCAAAAAATTCATTTCCAAAACCCGTACCCCAGCGCCACCGCAGGCCTCGCAACGTCCCCCTGCTACATTAAAAGAGAAGCGCCCCGGGGTGTACCCGCGTATTTTGGAGAGGGGCATTTCGGCAAAAATTTGACGAATTTCCGTAAAAAGACCGGTATAGGTGGCTGGATTAGACCGGGGTGTGCGGCCTATAGGAGATTGATCGATTTCGATGATTTTGTCGAGGTGCTCCCAACCCTCCAGGGCTTTGAAGGGCAAATGAAAGCGACGAGTCCCGGTAATTTGATTGGATAGGGCCGGCACCAAGGTTTCATTGACCAGCGAAGACTTGCCCGAACCGGACACCCCCGATACTCCAATCAAGCAACCCAAGGGAATCCTGAGGTCCACTCTGTGTAGGTTGTGGCCCGTGGCCCCCTTCAAGCCCAACCAAGGGCCGTTGCCCGTCCGCTGCCGCGATTCCCCCACCTTCTTTTTGCCCGATAGGTAATCGGCCGTAAGCCCGCCCCCCCCAGGCAGATCCTCCGGGGAGCCTTGGGAAACCAAACGCCCCCCCTCCGAGCCGGCACCTGGCCCCAAGTCCACCACCCAATCAGCGGCACGAATCATTTCTTCGTCGTGCTCTACGACCAAAACCGTGTTCCCCAGGTCCCGAAGGTTCCGTAAGGCCCCAATCAATCGGCGATTATCCCGAGGGTGCAATCCAATACTGGGCTCATCCAATATGTACAGAACCCCGCTTAGCCCCGAGCCCAACTGACTTGCCAAGCGAATCCGTTGGGATTCGCCCCCGGACAAGGTGGCCGTGCTGCGGTGCAAATGCAGGTAGCCCAACCCTACATCCAGCAAAAACTGCAAACGAAGGCGGAGTTCTTTGAGAATTTCGTCGGCCACCCTGGCTTTATTACCTTGGAAAGACCCCTCCAATCCCCCCAGCCAATCCTGCAGGGTCTGCAATTCCATACTGCACAGGTCCGCAATACTTTTTCCTTCGATCCAAAAATGCAAGGCTTCTTTTTTGAGACGACCACCACCGCATTCGGCACAAGGCTTTTGGCGAACAAATCGTTGTACCCATTCCTGCATGGCGGCGGTTCCCCATTCATCTTGGCGGGTGATCAGTGCCATGAGTCCGTCAAAGGAATGATACTCCAAACCCCGCTCCTTGCCCATGTCAACGGCTACGGGTTCTTTTTGGCCGTACAAAAGGAGCTGCTTCTGTTCGTTTGTTAACTGCGCAACTTTGGTTTGAAGGCTGAATTTGTTTTTTTTGCCCAAGGCCAAAACCACACGGAAGATCCAATTGTCTTTGTATTCCCCCAAGGGTGCCAGACCACCGTTGCCCAAAGTTGTTTCATCCTCGCCAAAAACCAATTCCGGATCCGCTTCCATCTTGGAGCCCAAACCCTGGCAGCGAGGACAGGCCCCGTACGGCAGATTAAACGAAAATGTATTGGGTTGAGGTTCGTCGTAGGCCAATCCGTTTTCGGGATCGGTCAGCAATTTGCTAAAATACCTCCAGGCCCAAACGCCGGGGTCCTCTTCGCCGGGTGTTCCACATAACAAAACTCCTTTGCCCAATCGGGTCGCTAATTCAACACTGGTTTTGAGTCGCTGGTTGGAATCCCTTCCCGGCACCAAAACATCCACGATCAACTCAATGTCGTGAACCTTGTAGCGATCCACCTGCATTCGGGGCCGTAGGTCGGTGACTTCACCATCGATGCGGACTTTGGTGAAACCTTGCTTTCGCCATTGTTCAAAAAGTTCGCGGTAATGGCCTTTGCGGCTGCGGACCAAAGGAGCCAACAACATCAAATCCCTGCCTTTGTAATCCTCCGTCAAGGAATCCATGATTTGGGCCTGACTAAACTGCTGCATCGGCTTACCCGAAACCCAGGAGTGGGCCTGACCAACCCGAGCGTACAACAACCGCAAGAAATCATAAATCTCGGTGGTCGTTCCCACCGTGGATCGGGGATTACGCGATGTGGTTTTTTGTTCAATCGCAATTACCGGGCTGAGTCCGTCGATTCGATCCACCGCTGGCCGCTCCAACTTGCCCATAAACTGGCGTGCATAGGCCGAAAAAGATTCCAGGTACCGGCGCTGACCCTCGGCATAAAGAGTTGCAAAAGCCAGCGAAGATTTGCCACTTCCGCTAGGTCCCGTAACAACAACCAAAGCCTCGCGAGGCAAGGATAAATCTAGGTCCTGAAGGTTATGCTCCCGCGCCCCCTCGATACGTAGTTCTTGGCTCATGGCAGGCCCAAACCCCATTCGGCCACAGGGACCAAAGACCAACGCGAGGCCTTGTCCGTAAATGACTTGGTGGGTCGGCGCAGGGTGTAGGTCGCTCGTTCCGGATTGCGCAGGGTGGTTTTGCGAATCCAGGGGTTAAAAATCTTGAGTTCCCGAAAAGTCATGCCGTGTTCCTTGGCATAACTTACCCAATTGGGTATCGGCTCGTTGATCGTCCATTCTTCGGTTTCAAAGGGTAGATAAAGCTGCGATGCGGTCAAATGAAACCCGTAGCGTTCGGGGTGCTGCATGATGGTTTTGATGGCCAAAATTCGCGGAAGGTATCGGGATGTTTCGTTGTTAAGGTGCAGTTCCGGGTAGCGGTCTTTGCCTTGAAAATCGGCTTGTTGGCGAAGACCCGCCGTACCCATGTTGTAGGAAGCCGCCACCATGGACCAATTCCCAAATTGGTCGTGGGCCCTGCGCAGGTACCGCCATGCAGCCTGGGTCGAAAGCCAAGGATCATAGCGTTGGTCCACTTCCTCGTTCACTTGCAATCCGTGCTGCCTTGCGGTACCGACCAAAAACTGCCAATACCCCACCGCATCGGCCGAGGAAATCGCATTGGCTAAACCGCTTTCTGCCACCGCGAGGTATTTAAAATCATCGGGGATGCCGTTTTGTTTTAACACTTTTTCGATCATGGGAAACCAACGGGCCGAACGTTTGATGTAAAGCAACATGGTTGCTTGACCGTACGCGTTTTGAAGCAATTCCCGTTCCACCCTTTCACGGAATTCAAAATCCCACAACGGTACTTTTTCGCCGGCAAACTGCATGCCATCGGGTACAGGCACCGAATAAATGCGGTAGTTGGTCCAAAACTTCTGACGATAAGCTTTTTCTTCTTCGGTTTTGTAGGCACTGGTCAAGAAACCTACCGCCCCGACAACAAGCAACGTTAGCAAAAACCCCACCACCGCAGGGGCGGGCTTCCATTGAAATTTTGGGGCTGGGAACAACATGATCAAAGACCTGTAGGGTTCCCAAATTTACACCACAATTTAGCGGCGTTTGTAAACCGGAAAGGCCGAACAGGGTTCCCCGTAAAAAAGACTTTGGACTACCCCTATCAAACGCTGGGTCAAGGCGAGGTACAAGGCAGGGGTCCAGTCGGCCTTGGAACAGGCCTTGATCATCAATCGGGCATCTCGGTAGGGTTCGGCATCCCATGCCCGTATGCCTTCCAAGGCCAAACGGCATTGGACCTGCTCCAGTGTTCCAAACTCTAGGCCCAAAGGGCTGTCGGAGGACTGGCCCGGTTGCAGCCGCGCTGCCAAAACCATGACCGCCCAAGGCGGCCATAAAGCGGGAATTGAACAAAACAAAGCAACCCAGCGCCCTTCAAAGGGCGTGGTATCCATCGCCAAGACCCTTGCTCTAAAATCCTTCTCACGCAATACCCCGTTTGGGTCCAAATATTCGGCCAAATCCAAGGGTTGAATCTGGGCCAAGGGCACCAAAAAATCGTTGGGATCCAAAACTTGTATCCCGCTTTCCTGGACTTTGTTACGAATCGGCAAAAGATCTTCGTCCATACCGGTAGCCGAAGCCGTTGTGTTCGGCTGCGATGCCAAAATTAATAAAAGAGATGGCGGTCGTCCTTGATGGTGGCCAATTCACGTTTGGCACCAAAAGGCTCGTTCCCCGCCCGGCCACGGTATTGACCTTCCATGGAGGCTTTGGCCGAACGAAGATCGTAGTCCTTGGGGAGGCTGCTTAGGCTGTCCACCACAAAAACATAAACACCGCGTTCTCCCGCTACAGGTTTGCCAATGCGGCCTTTGGGGGTTGAAAACAAGGCACCGGAAAGTTTGGGCTCTTGGCCTACCCCGTTGATGAAGGAACCCAAGAAGGACGCCCCAAACAAGGGCTGGACCATCGAGCCTACCTTGGCGGCGGCTGCTTCGAGGTTGGGGTTTTGACCCAAGGCCTTGGTCCATTTGCTGCTGAGCATTTCGCCCTTCTTTTCCTTGCGGATACGGTATTCCAAATCGGTTTTGACTTCTTCCAATGGCTTGTAGCCTTTCTCCATAGCCTTGGTGAGTACAGCGACCACAAAGCGGTCCTCCGTTTCAAAGAGGGGACTTAATTCGCCGGGCTTGGCCTTGTAGGCCCAGCGAACAATTTCACGGGCATTGGTAATGCCGGGAATGACCCGATCACCGACCCGGACATTATCGGCGGTGCGCTTGGGTAGGCCTTTGGTATCAACCGCTTTTTGAAAATCCTCGGAACTCTTGAGCCCCGAGGCAAAAGCGGTCGCCTCGGCAAAGCGCTCACGGAATGTTTCGGTGGATGGGGTGATTCGAGCAGCGACAGGAGCCAACTTAACCACGGGCTTTTGGCCTTTTTGGTCATTGATTTGAATCAAATGGTACCCGAAATCGGAGCGAACCACCACCAAATCGCCGCTACGTCCACCAAAACACGCGTCGTTAAAGGGTTTCACCATCATGCCTTCGGCAAAGTACCCCAAATCACCCCCTTTGACCGCCGAACCGGGATCAGCTGAAAAAGTCGATGCCAGAGCCGCAAAATCGGAACCACTCCGAACCGCCTGCAATAGGCTATCGGCTTGGGCTTTTACGGCAGAGTCGGGACGATTGTCAACCTTGAGAAGAATATGCCTAGCCTTCACCGAATCGGGGCGGCTTGCTTTTTGGGATAATTTGGTCAAGAAATACGCACCGTTTTCGACATACAAATCCGAAACAGTGCCTACAGGAGAGGCGGCCAAGGCAACCAATACAGGCTGGGTTAGGGTTGAAACGGCTGTGAAACGATCATCGTAGGGCAAATCAGACCTCAACGAGGCAAACGCGCTATCCTCGGTACTGGTCGCCAGGGCATCACGCAATTCGAGCAGGGTTTGGCGGGCCTTGGCTGAGTCATCGGCCGAGGCACTCACTTCAAAGCTGACATAATCCAAGGCACGGATATCGTCCTTGAGTTTGTAGGCTGCTTTGAATTTGTCGTAAGCGCTCTGGTAATCAGCGTCACTGACTTTGATGGTGGAATCCACCACGGTGCTGTAATCCAAAAGGGCATAGCGACCGGTTGCCGCAATGTTGGTGCCCTTGACGAATTCATCGGCAAAAAAATCCGGGATATACATCCCTTTGCCAACCAATGTGGCGTATTTCTTGGTTGCACGGTCCTTGAGGAGGTAATCTTCGAAGGCTTTCCACTTTTTCTGCATATCGGCAGGCTGTTTGGAAAGGTTCTTTAGGAATTCAACCACCCTGCTACGGTCAAATTGCCCGTTTTGTGGGTCAGAAAAGGCCTTTTGGATCTCAGGGTGGAGGTTTTTGCCTTGGACCATATCATACAATTCCTCTTCACCAACCTCCAAACCCAAATCTTGGTAGGTTCCACCCATGATGCGCTCCCGCAATAACTCGTTCCATACCTGGTCACGCAGCGATGCCATGGTTGCCTCATCAATTTGAGCCGTATTGGTGTTGGCTTTGTAATTCTCGACCGTTTCCTGGAGTTTGGAGTCAAACAGATTCAAACTGATTTTGTCCCCTTCAATTTCGCCGACATCGGTAGGGTTTCTCTGGGAGAAAAGCCCGTTTCCGGTAAAAACATCCATGGCCAAGAAGGAAACCAGCGCCAGGCCAATAAGAGCGACCAGTAAGCCCGCTTTGCTGCGTATAGTGGTAATAACCGACATCTTTCAAAAATTAAGGGATGCAAAAATAAGCCTTTGGGCCTATTCTTCGGCATCTTTTCCGAGCCGCCGTAGGGTTATGAGGTCAATTCGGGTGGTGCTCACCGCCTCCACCCGTACTTCCAGGCCCTCTTCGACCCAGGTACTCCCCGCTTCGGGTAGGTCGCCTCTGCTTTCCATCACCCATCCGCCCAAGGTTTCGTAAGGCCCCTGGGGTATGGCCAGGCCGTATTGCTCGTTGACATAATCCACCTCCAACCGCCCGGAGAACAAAAACTTACCGGACTCCAAGACCTTTTCGACCCTTTCGGGTTCATCGTGCTCATCTTGGATTTCGCCAAAAATTTCTTCGAGCAAGTCCTCCACCGTCACCATCCCCGCGGTACCCCCCAATTCGTCAACCACCAGTGCCATGGACCGTCTGCCAGCCGTGAGCTGTTTGAGAAGGCGCGATGCGGACATGGATTCCGGAACAATGGCCAAGGGCAATTGCAAATCCATGAGACGAAAAGGCAAGGACGAATCCAAAGCCAAGACCGAATGAAAGTGAACATAACCCACCACGTGATCCATATCCCCCTTGTACAGCAAAAGTTTGGATAGACCGCTTTCGTTGAAGGCCTCCAGAACCTGTGCGCGGCTGCTATCCAAATCTATGCCCACCAGTTCTGTCCGGGGTACCATGCAGCCTCTAACCTTTATATCACTAAAATACAAGGCTTTATGAAAATATCCCAAATCCACTTCTTGTTCCGCTGCCTCCTCCTGGGAACTAACCTGTTCGTTGAGCCAGTGGCTTAATTCGGCTTTATCAAAAACCTTGGCGGTGCGGGCCTCCCCCTCGTTGCTGATCTTAAAGACCAACCAGCGACTGACTCCACTTACCAAATAAACAAAAGGATATAACAAATAATAAACAGCCTGCATTGGGCGAGCAAAGGTCATGAATAAGGTATCGGCATTGGCCCGAAAAACCGTTTTGGGAAAATATTCTCCCAACAACAAAACCACCACCGAACTTAGCAAGGTCTGCAGGCCCAACATGGCCACGTCCAGTTCCGCCAAAACAGGAAAAAGGCTCAATAAAAAAGGCTCGATAAGCGGGGTCAAAAACATGCCATAGACCACCAAAGCCAGGTTATTTCCGATCAAAATCGTACCCAAAAATTCATCGGTATTTTTGACAAAACGACCCAAAATAAGGGCCGACGGATGGCCCTGCTTCTGACGCAATTCCAAACGAAATCGGTTCGCGTTCAGAAAGGCCGATTCCATGCCCGAAAAAAAAGCGGAGGCCAAGAGGGCCAAGAAAACACCAATCACAATTCAAAATTAAGACCGACCCCCCCAGCGAACACTGCCTTTGAGCCTTAGAATACGGTATTGGCTCAAATCACGGTTGGCTTCCAAGCCCTCGCCCCTCAGCTCCTCCCTAGGCGTTCGGATCCGAACCGGCCCGTTGGTGTAAACACGTCCGGTAGCCTCATCCATCAACAGATGCTCGGTGAACAAGGTATCTCCAGCAAGGTTGTTGGTTACAACACGACCCTTGGCCTCCAAAACCGACTTTTTGGTATCCCTGCTTCCTCCAAGGGCTCGAAGTCGGCTAACGACCTTTCGGCCTGTTGCATCATAAAAAACAACCTCCAAACCCTCATAAAACTCCAATCTGTTTTGGGAACGTTGCCACGACGCCTTACCGGCCACGGCATGGGCTTTGGCCTTGCCTTGATTGTAAAACCACCAATCCACGTCCT
Organism: Bacteroidota bacterium; assembly: GCA_046079785.1. GTDB lineage: Bacteria > Bacteroidota > Bacteroidia > UBA7662 > UBA7662 > SYHX01. The sequence continues at coordinate 115 of JBJTSS010000130.1, read as the reverse complement.
CCATTTGGTCTACCCCTACCTCCAAGGGTCGTCTAAACCGATCGGAAACCTCAGGGTCCGGGGCACAGTGCAAGTTAACCCCCGCCACAAAGGCCAGGAGCAGGGCCAACCTGCG
>JBJTSS010000129.1:0-4118 GCA_046079785.1 Bacteroidota bacterium | reverse complement strand
GCCCGCGTTACCTCATCCGCCGGTTGCGTCGCAACGTCTTCGGGAATTCAGGTCACCCCTGTCCCAAATCCAGTCGCAACCATTACAAGCGCAGGGTCTTTGAACTTGTGCCCAGGTGGTAACATAACCCTAAACGCGAATACCGGTTTGGGATTAAGCTACCAATGGTCATTGAATGGTAATACGATTAATGGCGCTACCAACGACAATTTGATCGCAACAAGTGCAGGCTTCTATACCGTGACCGTAACGAACACCAACGGATGTTCTTCGATTTCATCGCCACTAAGTGTTATTGCCGTATCTGCACCCGGAACACCATCCTTATCGGCAAGCTCGAACAGCCTTTGCCCCGGGGACAGTGTCAACCTATCCGCAACACCCGCAAGCAGCTTGTTAACCTATACATGGTTCAAAAATGGACAACCGGTAAGTGGTAATTACGGCAGTGGCGTAGTGGGTATCGCTGGAAGCTCCTACCGTGTTGGCGAGGCAGGGACTTACACCGTTCAAACCAGAAATAACAACGGCTGTCTAAGCACTATATCCAACAGTATCTCGGTTAACACACTCTCCAATACAGCTCCAATTATTACCGCACAGCCAACCAATGCCAGCGTAAACATTGGAGATACTGCAAGGTTCACTGTTGTCGCTACCAATTTTGATACCATTACTTGGCAATACCAACCAAGTAACAGCACTGTTTGGATTAACGTCACCTCTGGTGCAGGTAGCCCATACCTCAACATTAACAGCTCACAGCTTGGTGTTGTGGCTAGAAGTCCTAGCCTTAATGGGTTCAACTACCGAGCAGTCCTAAGTGGTGTTAGCCGGTGCGTTCAAGATTTGACCACGGCCTCTGCAACCCTTACCGTTAACCAATCCATCGCCACCAACCTCAGCATTGGTCAAATAAATCGTTGCCAAACCTCCACCAACGATACCTTATTGGTTGATGTGAGGGCCGATCGCTTCAACCAAGTGGCTTTAGCCCAATTCGCTATCCAAAAACCAGCCTCGTTTGTCTATTTGGGAATTGCAGACCGTCATCCTCAATTGTTTGCGCTAAATTCGCAAACACAAGGCAACAACCTATTAATCAGCGGTTTTGGATCATCGGCTGTTAACTTACCAGCGAACAGCATATTGTTCAAACTTCGAATGGTTGTGCCTTCAGGTAGCAACGGTAACGAATCCATTGCTTGGCTCAACAACCAAACAGTAATTAGCGACGCCCTTCAAGGAGTTTGGTTAACCAACCTAATCAATGGAGCTGTCAATACAAGCGCAGCCCCCGTTAGTTTGACAACAGCGACCATTTGCCAAGGACAGAGCTTTGCATTCGGGTCACTAAACCTAAATAGTGCTGGAACTTATAGCCGAACGGTTACCGCCGCTAATGGTTGCGATTCGGTAATCAATCTCACCTTGAATGTTCTACCCAATAGCACAAGTAACCTCTCGGCAACCATTTGCCAGGGTCGATCCTACTCCTTTGGCGCGCAGCTGTTGACAGCAGCGGGAACTTACTCCCGGACTTTGACTGCAGCGAACGGCTGTGACTCCTTGGTTACATTGAGCCTCTCGGTACGTGAAAATGCCACTTCAACATTAAATGCGAGCATTTGCCAAGGTCAAACCTTTGCGTTCGGTAATTTGAATATCGGAGCAAGTGGAACTTATAGCCGAACGGTTACCGCCGCTAATGGTTGTGATTCCTTGATAACCCTCCATCTTATCGTCAATGTTGGTAGCTCTAGCACAATCAACGCCTCCATCTGTCAAGGACAGACTTATTCATTTGGCACCCAAAACCTAACGAATTCGGGAACCTACCAAGCTACACTCTTAGGCTCCAACGGTTGTGATTCTACCGTCACGTTGAACCTTTTGGTCAATGGCCTGCCAACTCGTCCAACATTAAGTTCATCGTTGACGACAGCATGCCAAGGTGATTCCATTACCTTGGTAGCCTTCCCCAACAGCGGTTTCTTGAAGTATCGCTGGTTTGTCAACGGCAATCCTGTTCCAGGGGCCGCCGGCCTTGGAATTATGGGTGGAACATCAGGCGGTTCACGCTTGGTGGTCCAAGTCGGTGGCACCTACACAGTAACTGTAGAAAATAGCAACGGTTGTATCAGTCAGTCATCGTTGGGAAGAACCTTAACCTTCAACGCTTTACCGACAATATCCCAGCAACCACAATCCTCTACGGTTAGTTTGGGCGGTACCGCTAGCTTTGGTGTTAGCACCAACGGTGCAAGCATTTTTGCTTGGGAATACCGCACCAACAGCAATGGAGCATGGGTTGCCATTAGCAATAGCCAAGGACTATTTGCAGGATTTACAACTTCCACTTTAACATTTAATGCCTTATCCAGTGCATTTAACGGCTATCAATTCCGCGTTAAAGTCAAAAACGGTTCTTGCCTTAGTGAAGTGATATCCGATCCAGCAACATTGACGGTCCTCCCTGGTACTCCGGTGAACTTAACCATAGGCAATGGAAGTACTTGTTCCAACCAAAATGCTCTGGTTCACATACCCGTCACCAGTGGGCCATTGAACAATTTAGCCTTAATTGACGCAACCCTATCCTTAGGAAACAACTTGTCCTTTGTAGGTGTTGACAGTGTCCATCCTTCAATTACAGGTCTTAGCGTTTTCCAAAACGGTCAGATCATTAATCTATCGTGGTTCGGAACCCAAGGAGTAAACATTTCCGCTGGTACAAGGTTGTTTAGATTGAACATCCAGGCAACGGGTAGTGATAGCCTACGCTGGGTTAATGCAGGTTTCTATGATGAATATCAAGGTACCTACAATACCACTGCTGTTAACGGATCTGTGACGGTAAATTCAGGCACGGCCGTTACCATCCAAAACACGGTAACTGCTGTATGTCAAGGTTCAACAAACAATATTGGACTAACCGCAACTCCTACAGGCGGAGTATTCTCCGGTAATGGAGTTAGTGGCACCACCTTTAACCCAACCGGCTTGGCTGTAGGTTTCTATAACATCACCTATACTTATACCAACCCTGTCACCGGTTGCGTTTCTTCGGCAAACACTAGCATCGAAATTGCGGCCCCACCTACCGGAACAATTAGTGCAAACCAAACCATCTGCCAAGGGCAAAACGTGAGTTTGCAAGCCACCGGTGGTGCATCGTACTTGTGGACGAATGCCCAAGGTACAACATTGGGCACAGGCGCGGTCTTGTCAGTAAACCCCAACGCAACAACCAATTATTTTGTCAGAATAAGCAACAACAGTGGGTGTTTTGTTAATCTGTCCACCACAGTGACCGTTAACCAAATTGCCCCGGTATCCATTGCCAACGGAGACACCGTACGTCTTTGCATCGGTAGTTCCGTTACCCTTCAGGCAAGCGGCGGATACACCTCCTATCAATGGTTCCCTGTTTATGCCATTTCTAACAATGCCATCGCCAATCCGGTTATTACGCCACGTCGTAACGAAACTTACACTGTATTTGCAACCAATGCCAACGGATGTGTTACATCGAAACAAATTGTAGTGGTGATTAACCCACTCCCTGCCGTTGATGCCGGTAACGACGCTGTCTATGTTGGAAACCCCGTTAATTTACAAGCGAGCGGTGCAGGGCTTAATGGATCCTATCTGTGGAGCAACGGAACCAATAATGCTATTACAAGCGTCAGTCCGACGACCTCCACGACATATTATGTTACAGGAACCAATAGCACCGGATGCAGCAATACAGACTCTGTCAAGGTGTTCGTTCCAAGGGTCTATGCGGGTAATGATCGAACTGTTTGTGCAGGTGAAAGTCTAAACCTATTGGCCACCATGGTGGACTATCCTTCAAGCTTTCCTTCCCTGAATTACACGTGGATTCAAGTAACAAATGGAGTTTCGGTTAGCCTTGGAAATACCCAATCTCTATCCACAACAATCAATTCATCCTCCGAACTAGTTGTTGCCGTGGAGTTTAACGGAGGTATTTTCATTTATGATACCTTAATGGTCACAGTAGCATCTACACCGGTGGTAAGCATCAGCGGTAATAGCAGCATCAGCACAGCACCCGGATCCAACGTGCCGTTGAGTGCAACCATCACAGGAGC